>NZ_JAFBIZ010000044.1 GCF_021531995.1 Faecalicatena contorta | reverse complement strand
ACACTCCGCCCAGCGCGCCGTCTTTGCCGCCATCTCTATCATCAGAGTATGACACTGCATTTTCCTCAAAAACTTCCTGACCACGACTTCGGCTTTCGCATCTCTTGCCCCATAATATCTCCAGAACTCCTCGACAGCCATGATAATCGCATCCCGCAGATAGTGATATCCTTTGATATGGGCAGGTATTCCGATTTCGTGGATCATATCGGTCACTCGTGTTTCCAGATTCACTTCCGGAACCGGATCCGTTCCGGCTGTCATATCTGCCGGAAGTGCTCTGTGTTCTCCGTGTCCTGCGTTCTTGATTCTACCCAGTATCACATCATTACTGAAAGGTTTCATAATATAGTAGCTTGCACCCTTTTTGAAGGCATCTTCTGTAATTCTTTCCTGCCCGACTGCTGTCACGACAATAAATTCCGGATGCTTTTTCATCTGCCTGTCGCGATTCACCTCTTCCATTACACTGAGTCCATCCATCTTTGGCATAATCAGATCCAGTAATACAACGTCCGGCTGTTTCTCCTTAATTATGTGGTACATATCCTCTCCGTTATTGGCCTTTCCGACCAGCTTAAGCTCTTTATCATTGTCGATAATTTCGCCAAGCATGTCCAGAATTCTCTCATTGTCATCGGCTACTGCCACATGAATCTCTCCCATTTTACGTAATGCCTCCTTTTCCTTACATAAAAATCGTCGATATTGATTATATTATTTAGAATATTTGAAATCAAGAAAATATTGTCGTAACAATTTTACATACATCGACACAATTTTGAACATTTGACATTATTCGGCAGGCCTCACGTCCATTAAATATCCGCATCTTCTGTTCGATCATTGCATTTTTTCAACAGGCTCTTAATGAATCACTTCCATATATTCATTTTCTGTATCGTAGTTATGCCTGATTACAGTATAAAAAGGTGCTTTATAAATAATCATATTATCACTCCATTCTTTTTCATATGCAAATCTCGGAACCTGATTTCCCATTGTTACTCCCAGATAATCTACAAATATGAAACTGCCAAGCAGCATGAGAAAACAGCCAATCGAAAGAATAACCTTATACTTATTTTTACATATCACCTGATATAATCCAGTTGACAATATGATTGCCCCTATCATTGAATAAATGCAACCCCAACTACTGTCACTGGGAAAAATCATCAGTGCGGAAAACGTTAAGAAAACACCAAATCCAATCAGAATACCACCTGTCATCTTCCGCATTTTGTAACATTGCATTTCCTTATCTTCATTCGTATACTCCGCTACTTTTACTAAAGTATCTTTCATTTCTTCTTTCATAACCTCACTTTTCCTTTCTCCGGCAATCATTTCCCTGATATCGATCTCATAAAACTCTGCCAACTCTACAAGAGTACTGATATCCGGCAGTGTATTTCCTGTCTCCCAACGGGAAACAGAACGATTAGACACATTTAATTGCTCTGCCAGCTGTGCCTGTGTCAGACCCTTCTCATTTCGTAATTCTTTCAAAAAAGAACCGATCTTTATTTGATTCATATATATATAGGCCTCCTTTCATTGCCAGAGTATCATTTCCCTCTTCCTTTTCAAACGACACAAAGTGAGAATTGTCGTTTTTTGTACTGGACACATCTGTCCTGTTGACACGAATCGATTGGCTTTATCATTTCCTTTTCTTCGGGCCTTGATTCAGCAATCATTATTGTGAGGGCAACCAATGTTGAATCTTCTATCTTCTTTTGTCCGTCTACAAACAACGCATTGTTCTTGTCCAAGAAATACAAAAACATCGTTGCTGCAATTCTTTTATTCCCATCAAAAAAGCTATGATTCTTCGTTACAAAGTATAAAAGATTGGCTGCTTTTTCTTCCAGTGATTCATAAATATCGGCTCCACCGAAAGACTGATAAATATTTCCGATACTCCCCTTAAAAGAGTCATCCTTCTCTTTACCAAACAGATCTGATTCATTACCAAAGCGCATACTCTGAATCACCTCCATACATTCTTCATATTGAAGAACATATGTTGCTTCATTCCCTTTCGGGCGAGTCATATTCTGGTGATCGTAAGAATCCAGCAAATCGAGTGCATTGCTGTACTTTTCGATTACAGAAAGCACCTGTTTGCTGTCCAGTTCATTCTCCATCCTTTTCATAATTCGTATCACTTCTCCCAGTTGTTTGATACGATTATAATTCACCGCATAACCTTTCAATATGTACTGTTTTAATACGGAATTAGCCCAACGGCGAAAATCTACACCACGTTTTGATTTCACACGATAGCCAACGGAAATAATTACATCTAAATTGTAATATTCCGTCATGTGAGTTTGTGTTTTTCCCTCGATAGCACCATGTTGAGTGGTAGTCGCAAATTTTGCGACTACCTCCTGTTCTACTAATTCTTCTTTCAAAGCATTATTAATATGCTTACCAATTGTTTTTTTATCTCTGTCAAACAACTCAGACATCTGATTACGATTTAGCCATACTGTTTCATCATCCACAGCTACAGGTAACTTTACCTGCTTATCTTTCGTTTCAAAAATTACAATCTCATTATTTTTCTGCATTCTGCTCCCCCTTTTGCTTTTTCCCGATCAATTCTTCATACTTCAGCTGATACTCAATCAGTCGTGGAATATATTCCGGAGGTCTCCTGCGCCCTGCCTCCCAATCCTCTATCGTTCTCAGAGGAATTCCAATATGTATTGAAAAATCTTTTCTGGTCATTCCTGTTTGTTCCCTTAGTCCCCGTATTTTATCTGCAGATTCCATTATTTCTAAACACCTCCTTATAATATTTCAATAAGCATATCACATTTCTTTAATTTTCGCAATGCGTGGTTTTGTTTCATAATAAAAGGATACACACATACTTTTTTTGTATAAAAAAAGCAGGCAATACAATGACATAGTCCCCACATTACCTGCTTTACAATCTTTTCATCATCTATCGTCAATAGAAAGGCATTTAATTGTCTCCAGAATGCTGCGCATGTGATATTTTAAAAGAAATGCCATATCGCTGTATTCCGAATACTCATTTTTCAAGACATCCAAAAGCGGAAATATATATTCTTCAGTTTCCGCAATATACCTGGCAATTTGTTCTTTGCTGAAGCTTCCAGCCATGGTAGAAATATTGTTGCATCGGTCGATCGTCTTTACCACACAGGCTTTTCCGTTTTCTTTAATTTTTTCATAATACAGTTCTTTTGCCTGTTCCTTTGTCATCCCTTCAGGAATGAAAAAGCTGACAAGTCCGACGAGTTCCTGAACTTCCTGAGCGAAAGGCAGATCCTGCACATCTACACCAGTATCTTCTACCACATCATGAAGAAGAATTGCTGCGAGAAGATTATCATCTCTTATCCCCAATGCATGTGCCTGGCACGCCATCATAAGTGGATGATTGATATATTGGACCTGTTCCGTTGTATATTTACCTTGTTTTCGAAATTGTCCTATGTGTTGTTTGCGCATATAGTGCAGAGCCTTATATGTACCGGTCAGTTTTTCTGATAGGGCAAACGTTCTCATTCTTGTGAACATATTATCCTCATGGAACAATCTTCCTCGAATATCATATGTTTTGCTTATTCCCTTCCCGGTATTTCCTGAGAGAAGAGCCGAATAGGGCAAATTCAACAATTCAGCGATAGACATCAGATTTTCAATATCCGGAAGATTATGTCCATTTTCCCATTTGCTGACTGCCTGGGCGGTAACACCAAGCTTCTCTGCCAATTAATCATCCTGAATTCCATGAAACTCGGATTTTTGAACCAGAACATACCCTCCACAGTTCCGACATCTTGCCAAATAACGTTTTCCGTCATCCCAGCAGTAAAGGGGATGTCCATAAGCGTAATCCCCATAATCCTTAACAATATCATAATTCATATGTTGCTTCGCTTCTTTCGCATCCCGGAACTGAAATGCCATGCATTCTTTTTCCATTTTATTTTCCCCCTTTCATATCTTGCAAGTAAAGTATAAAAAAAGAAAAAGGAAAATACCATACACTAGCAGTTGAGTATACTTGAACAATGGTTGAATTTCCGAAATTATAGCAAGTGATGGTCATTAGGGACAACATTTTAAAGACATGATATGACTCAAAGAGAAGAATGTATCCATGTATTTTGTAAGTAATCATATTCACTACATATAACAATTTCTTTATTTTCCAAAATTCGCCGCACAACGGTAAAATCGGCAATGCCTTTACCTTGATCAGTTACTGTGAAAAATGTCTTTTCATAATATATAGCGTATTCTTTCTCGGAAATGTTGTAATATTTATAGTGTTTATCAGCCAAAAATTCATAATTGCGTATCCAACTATTTTGCGTCATGGTCGATAAAACAGCATCCAGATTATGCTCAACCTGCAGTTCGTTGTAGTATTGCAGCACTTCATGTAGTTTGTTATATGAAATCATCATTTTGAGAGCGTTGAATGTATCAGTCACATTTTCTCCGTCGTAATGTTCTTCATCATCAATGACGCCCCAATGATATTGTTTAATTGAAAACTGATTCGTTTCATCATCAAACCAAAGTTCTTTAGTCGTATAACTCTCACCGAATACACATATTTCTTTTTTCATTTTATCCCCCCCGGATACTATATTTAGCTATACAAAGTATAGCACAGCAGAGAAAAAATGCCAGAGGGAAACTACCTCCGGCACTGTTCTATCCAGCCGCATCCAGCATATTCTCAATCAATATCCCATACCCTCTCGTCGGGTCATTCACCAGAACATGGGTCACAGCACCTACCAGCTTGCCATCCTGGATGATCGGACTGCCGCTCATCCCCTGCACGATTCCTCCGGTAACCTCCAGAAGTTCTGGATCTGTAACCTCAATTACCAGTCCCTTATTGGCTTCATGTGTCAGTCTGTCAACTTTTGTAATGCGGATCTTATAATCTTTCACTTCTCCTGTGACAGCACATCGGATCCATGCCTCTCCCTCCTGGATTTCTTCAATATCGGCGATCTGCATTGGTGTCTGTTCTTCAAACAGAGCATCTATTCTGTCTATGTTCCCGAAGATTCCGCAGTCTGTATTATCTGTAATATTTCCCAGAACATTATAACTGTTATACACGATGATTCCTTCCATTCCTCCCGGTGTACCACCCGCTCCTTTTTGGATATCTTTCACGCTTGTGCTATAGACCCTTCCTTCTTCAATCTCTATCAGTTCATTCGTATCAACGTCGTGAATCCCGTGTCCCAATGCACCGAATCGGCTGTCAGCTGTCAGATATGTGATTGTTCCAAGCCCCTGTGCATTGTCTCTTACCCAGACCCCAAGTTTATAATCCTTTCGTCCGCACTGCACCGGGCGAACCTTAATATCAAGATACGAATCATCCCTTCTCACTTTAAGTACTGTTTCCTTGTCATCCAGTTCTTTCACTGCTTCCACCAGCTCATCTTTACTGTCTGTTTCCTGATCTCCTACGGCGACGATATAGTCTCCTGCCTTTAACAGATGTTCACAGGGAGAATATTGGTTTCCGTCCATACCGGTTATGATATCTGTTCCAAGGACCATGACTCCATCGGTCTCCAGATAGATTCCAATAGGCATTCCGCCGGGAATTACCATATCTGAAGCGGCCGTCTTTGCATTGACCTCCTGCCGAAGCTGCTCCTGTCTTATCTCGATCAGATAATATCCTCCGCTTACGGCAATTGTAAATGTCAATATCATTATCAGAATTCTTCGATACCAGTACTTTCTCATTCTACAGACTGCTCCTTTCAAACCTCACATAATAAAAACAGATACCCTTTTTTTGGATATCTGTTTTTATTATGTGAATTTTCAATTATTTTACACTGGTTTATTTTGTCTGTTTCGCAAGCTTACGCATCTCCGCTGCATTTTCAATCACTGTATCTGTAATCTTGGCACCGCCCAGAATTCTCGCAAGTTCACCGATAGATTCTTCCTCGCTTAATAATCGTATGCCTGTCGTTGTCACACCATCTTTGGTCTTTTTTTCAATCTGATAATGGCAGTCTGCCATTGCCGCAATCTGCGCAAGATGGGTGATACAGATCACCTGATGATTCTTCCCGATCAGAGCCATCTTTTCTGATACTTTCTGTGCAGTTCTTCCACTGATTCCGACATCGATCTCATCAAAGATCAGCGTTTCAATCTCATCTCTCTCGGCCATGACTGCTTTGATCGCCAGCATGATACGGGAAAGTTCCCCTCCGGATGCAACATTTGCAAGTGGTCTGACCGGTTGTCCCGGATTCAGGGAGATCATGAACTCCACATCATCCATTCCGTCAGAGGAATATTCTTTCTTCTTCTCAAAGTGGATCTGAAAGTTTACATCTTCAAAATTAAGATCCTTTAATCCATTCTCGATCGCTTTTTCCAGAATGGAAGCCTGCTGTCTTCGAACAGCAGACAGTTTATCTGCCCACATCTGATAAGCCTCTTCTGCTTTTTTGCAGCGTTCTTTCAGGGATTCCAGATAGTGATCAAAGTCTTCCAGAACCGCGATTCTCGCTTCCTGTTTTTCACAGTAGGCAAGAACCTCTTCTATGGTAACTCCATACTTTGTTTTCAAATGATTCAGCTCATTCAGTCGATTCTCTGTCTCATATAATTCTTCTTCAGAGAACTCACATGTATCACTGTATTCAGCCAGTTCCCGGTTAAAGTCATTCAGTAGGCTGTCGATCTCGGCAAGCTGCTCATACAGCTCTTCTGCTTTTTTATCATACTCTGTTGCCTGAGACAATGCGCGGATTGCTCTGCTCAGTCCGTCACTGGCACTGTCATTGTTCTCACTTGTATAGCCATACGCTTCTGTCACGCTCTCGGCAATTTTTTTACCATTCGATATCTTTCTGTAGAGGGTTTCCAGTTCTGTATCTTCGCCGGGGATCAGCTGTGCATTTCGGATCTCCTCTGTCTCGTATTTCAGAAAAGAAAGCTCTTTTGCCCTCTGTGCTTCATCTGTAACTGCCTCTTTCAATTCTTTTGCACATGCCTTATATGCACGGAAGGCTTCTTCCGTCTTTTTCTTCTCTTCTGCCAGAAAGCTTTCAGCAAACGCATCTACAATATGCAGGTGATTCTTTTTATACAGGAGCGACTGGTGTTCATGCTGTCCATGAATATCAATCAGTATCGAGGCTACCTCTTTCAGCTGTCCGATCGGAACCGTCTCACCATTGATACGACTGATGCTTCTTCCCTCCATCAGTCTTCTGGACAAAGTCACAATACCATCTTCCGGATCGATGTCCATATCATTTAACTTTCTGATCTGGTGTTCATTTTCCACAAGAAAAGAAAGTTCCACTACCCCGTATTTCGTTCCCTGTCTCAGAATATCTCTGGAATACCTTCCGCCCAGAGCAAGATTCACAGATCCAAGAATGATCGACTTTCCCGCACCCGTCTCACCGGTCAGAATATTCAGCCCTTCTCCGAATTCTACTTCTATCTCATCAATTAATGCCAGATTCTTTACATGCAGATTCTGTAACATATTTCCTCCTACAGAATAATCTTACTGATCTTGTCCATTACTTTCACCGTATCATCCACGGTTCTGATTGCACACATGATGGTATCATCTCCGGCAATACTGCCGACGATCTCATTCCATTTCATTGCATCCAGTGCAGCACATACTGCACTTGCCATTCCGGATACAGTCTTTATGACCAGAATGTTCTGTGCCATATCCATGGAAAGATAGCCTTCTTTTAATACGCGGATATACTTTTCACTCATTCCGCTTTCTGCGCTCTGATGCAATGCGTAACGCTGTTTTCCACTATCAGAAGGAATCTTGGTAAGCTTCAGGTCCCGGATATCTCTTGACACGGTTGCCTGTGTTACCTTGAACCCGGCCTGGTTCAGGTACTCAGCCAATTCTTCCTGCGTTTCAATATGATATCTGTTAATCAATTCTATAATTTTTGCGTGTCTGTTTACCTTCATGTCACTAATTCCCCTTCATTTTTCTGCGAAGCGTCTCTAAGAAGCTGACTTTATTCAACTTCAGGAGCTTTGTTCTGGCATCAGCCCTTCGTACCATGATTTTTGCTCCGGTTTCCATAATGATCCTGTCCGAACCGTCAAAGGTAACATATACTTCTTCTCTGGAACCATTTCTTCCTTCTCCGATCTCTATCATGATCTCATCTTCGGAAGACAATACAATACTCCTTGTATTCAGTGCATGTGAACAGATCGGTGTAATAACGATCAGAGATGCTGTGGGTTCCACAACCGGCCCTCCGGCAGACAGGTTATAAGCAGTAGAACCGGTCGGTGTCGAGATGATCACGCCGTCCGCCTCATAGGAATTCAGCAGTTCCCCGTTGACAAACAGTTTAAAATGTAAGATTCGAAGCTCTCCTTTTCTTGAAACGACGATATCATTTAATGCAACATCCTGTGTCCCATCTTCAAATGTCCCTTTCAGCATCATGCGTTCTTCAAATACATAGTCACCGGCAAGCATCTGATTCAGATCCTCTTCGATCTGATCGACCTCTACTTCCGTCAGATATCCAAGAGTTCCCATATTGATTCCAAGAATTGGAACATCTTTTTCCCAGAGCATTCTGGCAACTTCAATCAGACTTCCGTCTCCACCGATGACAATCGCACAGTCGATCTGATCCGGCACCGATTCCATAATAATATTTTTTTCTTCATCTTTCTGGCACAGGATGCAGGTCTTACCGGCATTCTGGAGCAACGATACCACCTGATCCGTAACGGAATGATCCGTATCTTTTCCATCATTCGTAACAATTAAATATCTATCCATAGTCGATGCTTTCCTTTAACCTTTCGTTAACGTATTAAATGCCTCATCCACTGTCTTTTCGACATTGATTATATCAGATATTCTGTCTGTTTTTCCACATTTTTCCAGATGAATCAGATATTCAATATTACCTTCCGGTCCCCGGATCGGTGAAAACTCCAGATTTAATACAGCAAACCCAATCGACATCGCATAGTCGATCACTTTATGAATCACTTCAATGTGTGTACTCTTTTCTCTGACAACCCCTTTTTTTCCTACCTTTTCTCTTCCCGCCTCAAACTGTGGTTTAATCAATGCTACGATCTGCCCATTTTCAGTCAGATATTCACAGATTGGCATCAGAACTTTTGTCAGAGAGATGAACGAAACATCGATCGAAGAAAAATCAATCGGCTCTCCCAGATCTTCCGGTGTTACATACCGTATATTCGTCTTTTCCATACAGACCACTCTGTCATCCTGTCGAAGTTTCCAGTCAAGCTGCCCTCTTCCTACATCGATCGCATACACTTTTTTTGCACCGTTCTGAAGCATACAGTCAGTAAAGCCTCCGGTGGAGGAACCGACATCTGTACACACTTTTTCTTCCACCGTTACGTCAAAGTTCTTAATTGCTTTCTCCAGCTTCAATCCGCCTCTGCTGACATAAGGAAGTGTGTGTCCTTTCACCTCAATCTGCACTTCTTCCGGGAACGTCGTTCCCGCCTTATCTTCTCTCTGTCCGTCCACAAATACATTGCCGGACATAATGATCGCCTTGGCCTTTTCACGGGATGCGGCAAGATTTCTTTTTACCAGTAATACATCTAAACGTTCTTTCATATCTTCTCCTGCAATCTGTCATATAGTGTACGGATTCTGGAAGTCATAGAATCCACATCAAGTCCAGTCTCTTTTCTGAGTACATCGATACTACCATGCTCCACGTAATCATCCGGAAGAGCCAGTGTCAGTACCTGCATTCCCGGACATTTTCTGGAAACATATTCAACGACATGTTCCCCATAGCCTCCGGTCTGAACATTTTCTTCTATCGTTACAACAAGTCTGTGATGCTCTCGCAGACGTTCCAGTACCTCTGTATCAATCGGTTTTACAAATCTTGCATTCACAAGTGTACAGGAATATCCGTTCTCTTTGAGTTTTTCCCGCACCTTTACCGCTTCTTCAAACATATGCCCCACACTCAGAATTGCGATCTCACATTCTTCATAGAGCATCTCACTCTTTCCATATATAATCGGTGCCCGGAATTCCTGAAATTCATCATATGCACTTCCCCTCGGGTACCTGAGTGCGATCGGTCCGTTGTAAGAAAGCGCATAACGCAGCATATCTGCAAGTTCCCATTTATGCTTTGGTGACATCACAACCATATTCGGAATACTGCTCAGATAAGAAAGATCAAAGATTCCCTGGTGTGTCTCTCCGTCGCTGCCTACCAGCCCTGCGCGGTCCACCGCAAATACAACCGGAAGATTCTGCAGTGCCACATCGTGAATCACCTGGTCATATGCACGCTGGAGGAAAGATGAATATACTGCAAATACCGGTCTCATCCCGCCTGCGGCCAGACCTGCGGCAAATGTTGTTCCATGTTCTTCTGCAATTCCGACATCAAAGAAACGATCCGGATATCGTTTCCGGAAACCTGCAAGCCCGGTTCCATCTGCCATAGCCGCTGTTATCGCAACAATATCAGGATTTCTTGCAGCTTCATCACAGATCACCTTTCCAAATACATCTGTATAGCTGTCCTTCTTCTTGGGAGACTCCGGCTCCCCGGTCTCCACCTGAAACGGTCCGATTCCATGAAATTTATCCGGATGCCTTTCTGCCGGTTCGTACCCTTTTCCTTTCTGCGTCAGAACATGAAGTAACACAGGACCTTCTATCTTTTTTGCCTCTCGAAATGCCCGACAGAGCATCGGGATGTTATGACCGGGAACCGGACCCAGATAGGTAATTCCCATATCTTCAAAAAACATTCCCGGAACGATCAGCTGCTTCAGACTGCTCTTGGTACGGTGGATATGTTCAATGATAGAATCTCCAACCACCGGAACATTATGAAGCGCGGTAGTAACTCCTTTTTTTAATCCGGTATAGAACTCTGCTGTCCGAAGTTCTGCCAGATAACGGGACATTCCTCCAACATTTTCTGAAATAGACATATGATTATCATTCAACACGATGATAAAATTGGTACTCAGTTCCGAGGCATTGTTCAGTGCCTCGTATGCCATCCCCCCCGTCAGAGAACCATCTCCGATCACGGATATCACATTATAATCTTCCCCCTTCAGATCTCTTGCACGCACATACCCCAAACCTGCCGAAATCGAAGTCGAACTATGCCCGGTATCAAATGCATCACAGTCACTTTCTTTTCTTTTTGGGAAACCACTCATGCCACCGTATTTACGCAGACTTTCAAACCCTTCTTTTCTGCCGGTCAGAAGCTTGTGCGTATAGGACTGATGTCCAACATCCCAGATAATCTTATCCTGAGGAAGCTGGAACACAAGATGCATGGCCATCGTAAGTTCTACCACTCCAAGATTCGATGCGAGATGTCCTCCCGTTTTACTGATCTTTTCAATCAGAAACTGCCGGATCTCTTCTGCAAGCTGCGTAAGCTCCTGCGGTTCAAGTTCTTTTATATCATTTACCTTTTGTATTCGTTCTAACATAATCAGGCATCCTCTCTATCTGTCCCTGTGAATCAGCTCTAATAAAAGCTGTTCCAGATATTCATTTTCCCCTGATAATTGATGCAGCAGTTCAATGGCAAATGCAGAATATTCTTCGACGATCTTTTTTGCACCTTCAATGCCCATCAATGTCACATATGTAGTCTTTTCATTCTTTTCATCACTGTGAATCGGCTTCCCCAGAACCTCTTCCGTACTTGTCACATCCAGGATATCGTCCTGAATCTGGAACGCAAGACCGACATACCTTGCAATCTTCTCAACTTTTTTCACTTCTTCTTCCGAGGCACCTCCAAAAATTGCACCAATCATCATGGATGCTTCGATCAATGCAGAGGTCTTAAGTACATAGATTGTATCAAGAACTTCTTTTGTTACGGCATGTCCGGTTTCTTTTACATCAATCACCTGACCGCCGATCATCCCATGAATACCGGCTTTTTCACCAAGAACGCCTAATGCTCTTCCGATCAGCAGACTATCCTCAGGATCAATTACAAATGCCCGGAACGCCGTTTCAAATGCATAGTTTAACAGGGCATCCCCTGCCAGGATTCCCATATCCTCTCCGTACACAATGTGTGTTGTCTTCCTGCCGCGCCGGTAATCATCATTGTCAAGTGCCGGAAGATCATCATGTACCAGGGAATATGTATGGATCATCTCAATTGCAGCCATAAATGGACGGATGGCTTTGCATCCTCCTCCAAACAGCCGGTATGTTTCCATCATCAGCATCGGACGAAGTCTCTTTCCGCCTGCCATCAGACTATATCCCATGGCTTCCATGATCACACTCTGATGACCTTCCTGCTTCGGCAGATACTCCTGAAGCATCTTCTCTATATCTTCCACTTTCTCTTTCATCTGTCTCCGGAAATCACTTTTAGAATTCATGAATATCACCTTCCTCGTCCAATACCAGCATTTTCTTTTCTACTTTATCGATCTTTTCACTGCATGCTTTTAAAAGATCCATTCCCCGGTGATAATATTGAAAGGAATCTTCCAGCGAGACGTCTTCTTTTTCCATATCTGTAATCGTCGACTCTAATTGTACAAACAATTCCTCCAATGTATACTCCTGCGACTGATTTGCCTTCTTAACCATGCTGCTCCTCCTTTATCTCCCGGACTTCCGCCCCTATAATTCCATTCTTCAGATAGATGGACATTCGATCTCCGATCTTCACCTGCGAAATATCTTTGATGACATTTCCATCATACTTTTCTACATAGGAGTATCCCTGGTTCAGCTTTCGAATCGGAGAAAGTCCGTTCATCTTCTCCATGTCGAGCGCCAGTCTGTGCCTTGCTTCCTTCAAACGCTGCTCCATCAGATTTCGAAGCCTGTCCTCTGCTTCTGCCAGTCTCTGCTGCTGTTCCTGAAGCTTATTCCTCGGATGAAGATAGGTCAGTCTGGTCTGATATTCTTTTAAATGCATGCGACTGATCTGGATACTTCCGGACATAAGACGATTCAGCCGAAGGCTGCTTTCTTCCATCTGCTCTCTGACACGTCCATAGTCCCATACAGCCAGCTCTGCTGCTGCTGATGGTGTCGGTGCCCGAAGATCTGCCACATAATCTACGATCGTCGTATCCGTCTCATGACCCACTGCAGAGATAACAGGAATAGAGCAGTCAAAAATGGCCCTGGCAACAATCTCTTCATTAAATGCCCAGAGATCTTCTATAGAGCCTCCTCCTCTTCCAACAATAATCACATCAACTTTCCTTTTTTCCAACATTCGGATGCCTCTGACAATACTCCAGGCAGCATCCTCTCCCTGAACCTGTGCTGGATAAAGAATCAGCTGAACATAAGGATTCCTTCTGGCAGAGATATTCATGATATCTCTTACTGCCGCCCCGGTCGGTGCCGTAACGACTCCGATTGTTTCTGCATATGCCGGGATTGGCTTTTTATATTCCGGTGCAAACATTCCCATCTCTTCCAGTTCCTGTTTCAACATCTGGAATTTCTCATAAAGCGCTCCTGCTCCGTCAAGACGAATCTCTCTTGCATAGAGCTGGTAGGATCCGCTTCTCTCATACACATTCACCGATCCGAAGACGATCACCTGCTGACCTTCTCTCATACGAAAAGAGAGCCCGCCTCGCTGCCCGGCAAACATGACACAGGCAATCGTTCCGGACTCATCCTTTAGTGAAAAATATATATGTCCCGATGTGTGATACTTACAGTTGGATACTTCTCCCTTTACATAGATCCGGGTCAGCATGTAATCCTGGGTAAACATATTTTTGATATATGCATTTACCTGTTTTACTGTGTAAACATTCTGAGTCATAACCTACCTCTGATCAGTCAGCAAATCTCGCCAGCACACCGTTTACAAATGCCGGTCCCTCATCACTGCTGTATGTCTTGGCAAGATTCACAGCCTCGTCAATCGCTACACCTGCAGGTACATCTTCATCCCATTTGATCTCATACACAGCCAGTCTCAGAATTGTCAGATCCACTTTATTCATACGGGTTGTCTTCCAGCCTTTCGTATGTGAATTAAGCAACGCATCGATCTCTTCGACCTTTTCTGCAATCTTCTGTACTTTCGCTCTGATATATTCTATATCCTTCTCTTTTGCATCCTCGATCTGTTCCAGATAGAGTGCTGCCTGTTCTGGCTGTTCGCTTCCCTCATTAAAGTCAACGCTAAATAACATCTTAAAGATGTGTTCTCTCTGCTCTGTCCTCTTCACTTATGCTTCCTCCGGTATATCTACTCCGGCAATGCGGATATTTACATCTGCAACTTCCAGACCTGTCATATTTTCAATCGCTGATTTTACTTTATCCTGTACCTTTGCAGTAATATCCATAATATTATATCCGTACTTCAGATTCAGAGCTAAAGATACCGTTACGATTCCTTCCAGCACATCCACTTTTACGCCTTTTGAAAGAGTCTTCATGCCAAGTTTGCTGATCAGCTCTCTCGTTGCGTTTCCTGCCATAGAGGATACTCCATCCACTTCCATAGCTGCAAGACCTGCAATAATAGCCACTACTTCATCTGCAATCTTTACTTCTCCAAGGTTATCATCTGTCTTTATTGTATACGTGTTCTTCTCTTCTTTGCTCATCTTATCAACGACCTCCTGTCTGATTATCACTTCTATCAATTATATCAAATTTCAAACCATTTGAAAAGCCCCAGTCCTTATCTGCCGAATTCGGCCAGTTCCAGTCCCTCATTCCGTTCCTGAGTCATGCGGATGCTCCATTCATTGACAAATAAAAGAAGCGGACGACCTTTCAGATCTTTTACTTTCTTCATATCCGAAGTACCATGAAGTCTGTCCAGATCGATCTCTGCATTTTCAATCCAGCGGATATATTCATATGGAAGATTTTCCATACGAATCTCTACATTATATTCATTCTCCAGACGATATTTCAATACATCAAACTGAAGCACACCAACCACACCGACAATGATCTCTTCCATACCCGTATTGTATTCCTGGAAGATCTGAATCGCTCCTTCCTGTGCAATCTGGTTAATTCCTTTGATAAACTGTTTTCTTTTCATGGTATCGACCTGACGCACTCTTGCAAAGTGCTCCGGCGCGAATGTTGGAATTCCTTCGTACACAAACCGGTCGCCTGAAGTAGTCAGCGTATCACCAATCGAAAAAATACCCGGATCGAATACACCGATAATATCGCCGCCATATGCCTTTTCGATCATCTTTCGTTCACTTGCCATCATCTGCTGTGGCTGTGAAAGACGGACCTTCTTCTGTCCCTGCATATGATAGACATCCATACCTGCCTCAAACTCACCGGAGCAGATACGCATAAAAGCAATTCTGTCCCTGTGCGCCTTATTCATATTGGCCTGAATCTTGAATACAAATGCCGAAAAGTCTCCTTCTTCCATCGGATCAATCGGCCCTTTGTCAGAGACTCTCGGAAGCGGAGAAGTCGTCATCTGAAGGAAATGCTGCAAAAATGTCTCCACACCAAAGTTTGTAAGTGCTGATCCGAAAAATACCGGAGACAATTCTCCTTTACTTACCAGTTCCTGATCAAACTCTGCACCTGCACCGTCCTGAAGTTCAATTTCCTCTTCCAGCTGAATCTTCTGAGAATCTGTAATCAGCCAGGATATCTCGGGATCATTGATATCTACTTTTTTTACTTCACCCTGTGTCGTTCCTTTTTTTGTATCTGAAAAGATCTCTACCTTCCTGGTCGCTCTGTCATATACGCCGCGAAATTCCTTTCCCGAACCGATCGGCCAGTTGATCGGACAGGTTGCGATTCCCAGCTCGTTCTCAATATCATCCAGTAGTTCAAATGTATCCATCGCTTCTCGATCCATCTTATTAATAAATGTAAAAATCGGAATGTGACGCATGGTACAGACCTTAAAAAGTTTTCTGGTCTGTGCTTCCACACCTTTGGATGCATCAATGACCATAACCGCAGAATCTGCAGCCATCAGTGTTCGATACGTGTCTTCAGAGAAATCCTGATGTCCAGGTGTATCCAGAATATTAATGCAATAGCCATCATAATTGAACTGTAATACAGAGGAAGTGACAGAGATACCTCTTTCCTTTTCAATCTCCATCCAGTCAGAGACTGCGTGTCTGGCAGTTGCCTTTCCCTTAACGCTTCCTGCCTGATTGATTGCTCCTCCATAGAGCAGAAACTTCTCTGTCAATGTTGTCTTACCAGCATCCGGATGAGAGATGATGGCAAATGTTCTTCTCTTTTTGATCTGATTCTTTACTTCGTTGGTGATCTGTGACATATGAATAAACACTCCTAATTAATAGTATATCCGCTTATAGACGCTATTAATCAGTATATCATAAGTGTTACACACGGTCAAACAGGATTCATGACATAATTTAAGCCACATCACAGAATCTTTACTTCTATGACGTGACTTTTTCTTATTTACCTTCTGAATATACCGGAGTAATCACTATGTTTTGTGCCGCCACTCCGGTCTTTCTGGTAATGATATCTTCAATCTGTGCCCGGTTGGCATCTGTAAGTTCTGCAGCATTCACCACCACATCCGCACTGTCATCCGTCAGGCTCACTACAGAATCGCTGAATCCCTTGGATGCCAGAAGTGTCTCGGCTGCCGCTTCTTTTTCTGCCAGTTCAGTCATATGTACCATCTGATCTACCGCACTCTGTTTCTGTTCATCACTCAGATTTTCATTGTTAATGATCTCCAACAGAGAATCCTTGTTTTTGGATCTCACCTGCTCTCTGGTTACTTTTGCTTCTGCAACGACGGAACTCGCTTCTGCGCTGGTAAGGACTGCTTCTCCGGGAGTACCATCAACTTCTCCCTCCTGTTCTTCACCTCCACCATCCTGACTTTCAATATCGCCGGATACACCCTGATCTTCTTCTGAGATATCCAGCAGTTCCTGGTTTGCAAGTTCTGCGCTGGCCTGTTCTGTCTGACCTTCCTTCTGGAACAATTTCCCCGAATAATTCAGATATCCGGCGGCTGCTATCATAACGGCCAATACCGCTATGATCATCTGATTCTTCTTTACAATTCGTTTCAATGTCCTAATCCTCCTACCTGACCACATCATGATTCATTCTTTTTCATTATTCTAATTTTATGCGTGTCTACTCCAAATAATGCCTGTACTGCTTCCGTTATCTGTTCTTTCACGACTGCATTATCTCCTCCGGATGCCAGAACAACCACGCCTTCGATGCTGGGCGTTATGATTTTACAAATATACGGAATCTGATCACCTTCTCCGTCATATACTGTCGTTTCTCTGAGACTGTCGTTCTGTGTGATCCGACTTCCTCCCTGACTGTCATTTTCTGTGACCGATTCATTCTGGGTCTCCAGATCCTTTTCTATGATCTTCTCCGCAGAAGATCGGAGTGTAATCATTACAGTCACATCACCTGCTCCTTCCATCTGTGACAGTACTTCTTCCAGATGTCGTTCCAGATAATCCACATAACTGCTTTGATTATATGTAAATCCATCCTCTCCGTACAGATCCGTGGATCTCTCTGTTTCCTTCGAAGAATCCTGTGTTTCTCCTGTTGGAAGTGTTATGACAAGAAGCAGGATCCCGGACAAGATCAGGATCAGAAGTTGATCCTTTTTCATGCTTTTCAGATATTTTTTTGCGGATATGAATATCTGCTTCATATTATTCATCAATCCGAATTTCCTCCACCTCTATATTCTGTTCCGATTCTTCATCGGGAAGCAAAACCGACTCTTCCAGTTCTTGAAGCTTCTCCTGATATTCCGTCTGATCATAATACTTTTGAAAATTCGTATTTATGCCAAAGATTTTCAGTACCGGGATCAGAAACATGACTACCAGTATAAGTCCTGTGAAAAAGCGAATATATTTTTTATATGCAGATCCAGGCACGATCTGAACAAGCATCGTTACCATGACCAGGTAGTACGCAAGATTACGGATATACATATCAATATGCTCAAACATAACTATACCTCAGAGATTTCCTGTGACTGCAGTCACAATTGCAATTGTCAGAAGAAAGAGCATTCCTGTTGTAAACACTACACGCATCAGCATTCTGCAACCTTCTCCTGCAGTTTCCACACATCCAACGATCCTTTTATCAGAAACCGGCTGAATGACTGCGGCTGTCAGATGATAGAGAAGCGTAATACAGCCAATCTGTACCAGCGGAACCACACACAGTGCAATACATATGATTGCTCCGGTCATACCAATTCCATTTTTTATCAGGACAGCCGTTCCCAGAACCACCTCCGTCATTCCACCAATGGCATCTCCTACACCGGGAATGGCCTCTGCGCCTCTGGTCAGGATACTTCTTTTTACAGTATCGATTGCAGGACTGATCATTCCCTGTATCACATTCAACCCGATCACACATGCCAAAAGAGTTTTCAGTCCCCAGTTTACAACCATCCCGATCAGTTCCGCCCCTTTGCTCAGATAATCTTCTTCCGACAGATAGTTTAATATTTTCAACATCATATATATATGAATCATCGGAATCACAATTTTCAGGATCACGTATTCTGCCAGAGCGATCAACACTAAAACCAGATGATAAAATGCAGCTGATGTTACACTTCCCTTTGCAATCGATACAGCAAGAAAATACAATGGACAAAAAGCTGCCATGAATGCCGTAAGATCTTCCACCCCCGTACAGACCCATTCAGACACTGCCTGAAACGAATTCAGAAGAATGGCGATTAAAAGCATGTATATCACATAAAAACTGATCCCTGCAATCTGTCGGTTCTGAAATAACCCGGAAAAATTGTGCAGCACAGCAGCAATCGCGGCAATTGCAAGAATGTGCATCAGATTCTTCCTGCTGATGCGAAATGCATAATTCAACTGATCCATTACCAGCTGATTCAACAATTCTGCAGAGAATGTCATATCTCCGGAAAGAATTCCCATCAGGGTATCTTTAAAATCTACCCGTTCCTCCGGGAACAGCTCTTTCAAGACTTCTTCGACCTCTCCGAATTCTAATAAATTCAGAAGATCTTCTTCTATGTCTGAAAGTTCCTCCATTCCCAGTTCCGTTCTGTCCGTTTTTTCTGATGCAAGACATTCTGCTTCGGGAAGAAAGCACGTCAGTATTACAGAGATACCCAGCAGACAGAGGATACACACAGTTCGATGTTCTTTCTTTCTCCACGCCTTTCTCATACCATAAAGTCCCTGATCGTATTCAGCAGTGCCATCAGAACCGGCATGCTTAAGGCGAGGATTGTAAGTTTTCCAAATGTCTCAATCTGAACTGCAATGGTCTGATATCCGGCATCTTTGCATATTCCGGAAGCAAATTCCGCCACATATGTAATTCCCAACATTTTCATCAGTGTACCTATGTAATAATTATCCATTTGAATAAAGCCTGCTATCGTTTTCACAGATGCGATCATCCCTTTCAGTTGATCCAGAATGCTGAAAAATATGATCATACTTAAAGCCACACTGATATAGATTCCATATTCCGCTTTTACATTTTTAAACTGAATTGCCAGAAGTGCTCCTGCCACTCCCAGGGTTCCGATCCGTAATATATCCATCACCTGCTTTTGCTCTCCCTTCTTTCAATCTGCTGACACAGCCCTGATATTTAACCGGATATTTGATTCAAATATTTTATCTGAATATTCATAATGTAAATAATCTCTGGATTGATTCAAACAAATCATAGATATATGGAATGATCCAGAACAATACCAGGATCAGACCTGCAAGGCTGGTCAAAAATGCCTGTTCCTCTCTCCCACTGTGTTTCAGAACCTGGCACAATACCGATACCAGTATTCCAACAGCCGCTATCTTAAATATCAGATTTATACTCATGCAGGCCTCCCTCTCATATCAAAAGAATCGATATCAATAAACCGCTCATTACACCCATACAATGATACAGCTTAATTCTTGTCTTCTGTTCCCCTCGCATATCCTCCATAATATGCTCCATTTCCTCCAGATATAGATCAAGAATCCGAATCTGCATATCTATATCTGCATTGCCCAGCTGTTCTCCCAAATAAAGCAGTTTTTCTCTTACAATCCCGGGAAGCCCGACATTCCAAAGATGCTTCTGTGTCTGCATTTTCCAGATTGCAGACAGTCTGATCCCCTGTCTTTTTTCTAACTGGCATGACATATCAAGAAGCCATCCGGAGTAAGGTTCTTCCTGATATGCAGCAATATTGCGAAATGCTTCTGACAGATAAGCCCTTGAATAAAGGATCTCGCTTCGAAGTCGGTAGATAAGTCTTTGCAGATACTGTAGCTGACGATACTGATCGCGACACTGCTCCGCAGCAAGCATTCCCCATACAGAAGTGGACGATATAATAAGACAAATTCCCAAAATTCTTACCATATTCTTACCATATCCTTACTCCACAGAAGCTCTGTACATCTCCCTTAGTCCTTCCTGATACAGCATACTGCCCCGTCCATCAAAGATTCCCTCGATGTGTCCTGCATGTTCCCGACTTCCAAGCAGTATGTATCGTTCAAATCTTCCCTCTGCAATCATCTGATCGAAAAGCGGTTTTTTTCGCAGTTCTTCCATGGAAGCAGCATGCACAGTGGCAATCATTTTACAGCCACAGTGCATGGCATACTCAATAGCATGTACATCCTGTGCCGATCCGATTTCATCCACTGCGATCACTTCCGGGCTCATCGTTCGGATCAGCATAATCATGCCCTCCGCCTTTGGACATCCGTCCAGCACATCGGTACGTATTCCCAGTTGATTCTGCGCAACTCCCATATAACATCCGCCTATCTCAGAACGTTCATCTACAACTCCTACCGCCATTCCGGGAAGCCATCTGTTTCCGTTCGATATCTGGCGGATCAGATCACGGAGCAGCGTTGTCTTTCCACATCCCGGAGGCGATATAATTAACGTATGACATAATTTTCGATTACTGACAATATAAGGAAATACAGCATCTGCACATCCCAGTATCTCATGTGACATTCGTATGTTGATCGATGAAATGTATTTCAGATTCTTCACTTGTCCGTTTTCTATCATTGCCTGTCCTGTCATGCCCACTCTATGTCCTCCTTCAATGGTAATAAATCCCTGTTTCATTTCCTGTTCGTATGCATACAACGAATAATTACTGATGTATTCCAGTGTCTCCTTCAGATCCTCCTTTGTAACCAGATATGGCCTGCCGCACTTTACCAGAGGCATCCGTTCTTCTCCACGATAGATCAGTAATAAAGGCTTGTCGATGCGCATCCTGATCTCCTGAAGGAATATAAACTTCAGTTGTTCCGCAATAATCGTTTCACGGATTCCATACGGCAGAATTTTCAAAATTTGATTTTCCTGCATATTTGTCCACCTCTTTACACCAATGTATATGTATAATTTTCTAAATTATTCCAGAAT
>NZ_JAFBIZ010000043.1 GCF_021531995.1 Faecalicatena contorta | reverse complement strand
GAATATATGTCAATATTAGTATATTAGATAGGATAAGAGCAATACGAAAAAAAATAAATGATTTTCTGAATTAAAAATTGATGTTTGCTATATGAATATAAAATTGAGGAAAAATTATGAAAAAAACAACATTACTAATCATGGCTGCCGGCATCGGTTCCCGGTTCGGTGGAGGAATTAAACAACTGGAACCTGTTGGCTTACACGATGAGATTATCATGGATTATTCCATCCATGACGCAATTGAAGCAGGTTTTAACAAAATTATCTTTGTAATTCGTAAGGATATTGAGGCTGATTTCAGGGAACGAATTGGAAACAGAATAGAATCAGTATGTAATAAGCTTGGAGTAGAAGTGGCTTATGCATTTCAGGATCTGTATACGATTCCGGAAGGATTTGAAGTGCCGGAAGGGCGCACGAAGCCATGGGGAACAGGACAAGCAGTTCTTGCAGCAAAGAATCTGATTCATGAGCCATTTGCCGCAATCAATGCGGATGATTATTATGGGAAAGAGGCATTTGCCCAGATGCATGATTGGTTGGTGTCAGAACATGACGATTGTGCAATTTCCATGGCCGGTTTTATTCTGAAAAATACACTGTCTGATAATGGCGGTGTTACAAGAGGAATCTGCCGGATGGCAGGAGGGCATTCACATGTTACGGATGTAATTGAGACGGGGAATATCATCAAGACTGTAGATCCGGTAACAGGAGATGTAGGTGCTGAAGCAGATGGCGTTGAACTGGATCCCGAATCCTATGTGTCCATGAATTTCTGGGGATTTCCTGCAACCGCCGGAAGTGCTCCGGCTTTTCTGGATGTACTGGAGAGTCATTTTCGGGATTTCTTTATAAAAGAGGTCCCTGTGAATCCGTCTAAAGCAGAATATCTGTTGCCGACACTGATCGGAGGTATGTTACGCAGGAAAGAGTGTACAGTAAAAGTCCTGGAAACACACGATAAGTGGTTTGGAGTCACATATAAGGAAGATAAAGCGACGGTTGTAGATAGTTTCAGAAAATTAATAGCGGAGGGCATTTACGAATCAGATCTTTATTCAGATCTCTTCTGATGTCGGCGTGCATATTCGGCAAGGAATTGCATCTGTTCTTCGTCTTCCAGTAACTGATCGAAAGTGGTGGAAGGTATCAGAATGCAATATAAGAAAAATGATGCAATAAGAAAGATAAAAAAGATAATATATCTCATAATGCCTGTCTCCTTTTGACCTGAAACGTGTTATCTATAGTATATGCAGAATCCCTAAAAATATCTGGAAATTCGATCTACTTTCTTCAAAAACCTATTGCTTATGTTACCCTTCTGAGGTTATAGTATTGATATCGACATTTTGTCAATTTATTTTTGGGAGGGTTTTTATGACATTTAAAGGTAAGATTGATATATGGTGGTATGTTGTGATCGGAGTTTTGAACGGTATTACGATTGGTACTTCCATATATGCAGGCGTTTCTAAGATTTTGCCATATATTCTGGTATTATTAATCGTGGATCTGTATTTCATCCCGCCGGTTTTAAGAAATGAAGTTACGGTAGATAAAAAATCCGTGACGGTTCGTTTTGGATTTTTAAAGAAAGAACTGCCGGTAAAGGAGATTACAACGATTCGGATCATGAAGTCCTACGGAGCTTCCTTTGCTGCTTCTTTCCATAGAGTTGGTATAGAATCTCAGAGAAAAACGACTGTCTTTATTGCTTTGACTGACAATAAGGCATTTGTAAATGAACTGTTGAAAATGAACAAGAAGATTAAGTACGTGATTTAACAGAAACGGTGCGGATATGGATATCATAGAAGATGTCAAAGATCAGTTATATCATCTGGCAGAAGAAGATTTTAAGGAATTCAACCGGAAGCTGCTTCCGGGAGTGGAGCATGTGTTGGGAATCCGTGTTCCGACTCTGAAGCAGCTTGCAAAATCAATTGCAAAAAAGGATGCTTTTTCCTATCTGGATGCGGCAGCCGAAAAGCTCACCGTTGATTCTTTTCATGAGGAGCTGCAGCTTCAGGGGCTGGTGCTTGGATATGCAAAGATGGAAAAAGAAGATCGTGTCAGATATCTGGATGAGTTTGTTCCTAAGATTCAGAACTGGGCAGTGTGTGATACCTGTGTGATGAATATGAAGTTTATGGAAAAGGATCGTGAGTTCTGGCATGCCCACATCTGGAAGTATGCGGACAGCAGTGAGGAGTTTGAACTACGGTTTCTGGTTGTGTCACTTCTGGCGCATTTTATGACAGCAGAATATATTGATTCTGCACTGGAATTATTTGATGGAATCCGGCATGATGGATATTATGCGAAGATGGCTGTTGCATGGGCAGTATCGGTATGTTATGTGAAGTTTCCGGGGAAAACCAGAGCATTTCTGGAGAATAATTCCATGGATGATTTTACACAAAATAAGTCTATTCAGAAGATTCGGGAATCCTATCGTGTATCAAGAGAAGAGAAGGATGCATTAAAAGAGTTGAAAAGAGCAAGACCACTGGCATAGGTGGATGTTTTCCGGCATAAACTGGTATAAATCCCTGGAATGGCGTTATCATGATGTCGGAACATTCGAACCATTTATTGAGAGAAAAGATTTCTGAACTGTCGGAACTTCCGAGAGATGTCTCCATGGGGCTTCCGGTGCTGACCATGGTGGGGCAGGTGGAATTGAATATTGAAAATTATCGGGGAATGATTGAATATACAGATGTACTGATACGTGTCCGAACCAAAAGCGGCCAGATACGTGTCAACGGACATGAACTGAAGATCGCTTACTATACCAGTGACGAGATGAAGATTAACGGACGGATTGAATCGATTGAATACCAGAATTAGGAGGAATCGAAATTGCTGTTACGTATCATCCGGTATATCAGAGGCTATGTTCGTATCTGCGTCATAGGCTATTCACCCGAAAGATTCCTGAATGCATGTTCATATAAAGGCATCTACATATGGGGATTAAAACCTGTTTCCGGTGCTTACGAGATGAATCTTACCGTTCAGGGATTTCGGCAGTTAAAACCGATTATCAGGAAGACTGGAGCAAAAGTGATGATTATCAGACGCTTTGGTCTTCCTTTTCTGTTACACAAATACCGAAAAAGAAAGCTGTTTTTTCTTGGGGCTGTAATCTGCGTCTTCCTGATCCTTGCAATGTCGAGACATATCTGGAGTATAGATATCAGCGGCAATCAGACGTATACGGATGAGATGCTGATCCGATTTTTAAAGTCCAGACATGTGGAAGGCGGCATGGCAAAAGCAGAGGTGGATTGTGTACAGATTGTTAGGGATATACGAAAAGAATATGATGGAATCATCTGGGTATCAGCATCTATTCAGGGAACCCGGCTCATCATACAGATTAAGGAAAATGAGGACTCTATTCAGCAACCAGAAGAAAAGAAGACAGAAGGTCCAACAGATCTTATTGCTGACAGAGACTGTATCATTACACGTATTGTTCCGCGTACAGGGATTGTGGCTGTAGAAGTGGGGAAAGAAGTAAAAAAGGGAGAACTTCTTGTCTCCGGTCAGATACCGGTCATTAACGATTCGGGGGAAACGGTCGCCTATCAGTATCAGCAATCAGATGCAGACATTTATGGACAGACGACACTTTCCTATTCCAGAAAACTTAAGCTGACCTATAAGGAAAAAATATATGAATCTGTTCAGAAACACGAATATCACGTCCGCATCGGCTCTTTTTTTCTTCGACTGGGATCTGTTAATAATACTTATGAGAAATGGGAGTTGTATGGATATGATCGGGAGCTCAAGATAGGTGAGAACTTTTCTCTGCCGGTTTCTTACGGAGTAAGGACAGCCAGGCCTTATCATACCGTTACAAAAAAGCTGTCTGGCAGCGTCTGTCAGGAACGGTTGTCCGCAGATTTTCAAAACTATTGCAAAGAATTAGAGAAAAAAGGGGTAGAAATTATTGAGAATGATGTTAAAATATACACAGAGTCTGAGTATGCCACAGCGAAAGGTAAGCTGACGGTAGAGATGCCGATTGGTGACTCAGTCCCATCAACCCTGCTTGATGTTCCGGCTTTGGAAGAATCGCAGAATGAAGAAAGTAAAACAGGAGAATAATGCATGGGATTAATTGAAGCAGTTATTGATATTCCTGCAGAACACGAAAGCAATGTGTTCGGGCAGTTTGATGCTTATGCGAAAAAGATCGAACGCACCCTTCATGTCACTTTGATCGCCAGAGGTGAGAATGTGAAGATTATGGGAGATGCGGTAAAAGTAGAGAAGGCAAAAAAGGTTCTGAATCAACTGGTGGAGCTTTCCCGCAGAGGAAATACGATTCAGGAACAGAATGTAGATTATACACTTGCGCTGGTTATGGAAGACAGTGAAGAGGATATACTGGGAATCGACAAAGATATCATCTGCCATACTTTGCAGGGAAAACCAATCAAGCCCAAAACACTGGGACAGAAAAAGTATGTAGATGCAATCCGTAATCAGATGATCGTCTTTGGACTCGGACCTGCCGGAACAGGAAAGACCTATCTGGCTATGGCTATGGCCATCACTGCATTTAAGAATAATGAGGTGGGAAGAATAATTTTAACAAGACCTGCAATTGAAGCGGGTGAGAAGCTTGGATTTCTTCCGGGAGATCTTCAGAGTAAGATCGATCCCTATCTCCGTCCGTTATATGACGCTTTGTATCAGATTATGGGAGCGGAAAGTTTTATAAAGAATTCGGAAAAAGGACTGATTGAAGTTGCGCCTCTTGCCTATATGAGAGGACGGACACTGGATAATGCATTCATTATTCTGGATGAAGCACAGAATACGACTCCGGCACAGATGAAGATGTTTCTTACCCGTATTGGATTTGGTTCCAAGGTTGTGATTACGGGTGATTCCACACAGAAAGACCTTCCCGCCGGGCAGACCTCCGGACTGGATGTTGCAACGTCTGTGGTGAAGAATATTGAAGATATCAGCATCTGTCATCTGACCAGTAAAGACGTTGTACGTCACCCACTGGTACAGAAGATCGTAAAAGCCTATGAAGAATACGAAAATAAAGCAAAATACAAAGGGAGAGAAAAGAGGCGAAAGTAATGACACTCTATTTCGAGGAAGAAGGAGCGATTACGCTTCCGATTGCATGTGAAAAACTTGCAGAGCAGGTGATTGAAACAGCTCTTGATTATATTAACTGTCCTTACGAGACTCAGGTGAATCTTTTACTGACACAGAATGAACAGATTCACGAGATGAACAGGGAGTTCCGGAAAATTGACCGACCAACAGATGTCCTTTCATTTCCGATGATCGACTATCCTAAGCCTGGAACATTTGATTTTCTTGAAGAGATGGATGACTGTTTTGATCCGGAATCCGGAGAACTGATATTGGGAGATATTGTAATATCGAAAGAAAAAGTCCTGGAGCAGGCGGAGGAATTCGGACATTCCATTTGCAGAGAATATGCTTTTCTCATTGCACATTCTGTATTGCATCTGACCGGATATGATCATATGGAGGAAGACGAACGTATGGTTATGGAACAGAAGCAAAGGGACATAATGGAAAGATTGAATATATTACGATAAGATGGAGTAATTTATGGCTGATCAAAAAAAGAAAGAGAAAAACTTCCTGGTACAGGGATCTATTCTGGCAATTGCCGGAGTGATTACAAAGATTATAGGAGTAATATACAGAGTCCCTCTTATGAATATCGTTGGGGATGAGGGTATGGGGTATTACAGTGTGGCTTTTTCCATCTATACAGTCGCTTTGATGCTGACTTCATACAGCCTTCCGCTTGCAGTATCCAAGCTGGTATCTGCCAGAGTGGCCAAAGGAGAGTATAAGAATGCCTATAAGGTCTTTAAAGGTGCCATGACATTTGCGATTCTTGGCGGCGGTCTGGTATCCTTGATCATATTTTTCGGGGCAGACTTTATTGCAGATTTTGTGATGCATCTGGATAAAAGTGCATATGCACTTCGTGTGTTGGCTCCCTGTATTCTGGTGGTTGCACTTCTTGGTGTAATACGTGGATTCTTTCAAGGCAATGGATCCATGGTACCGACCGCAGTATCTCAGGTTGTAGAACAGATTGTCAATGCTGTTGCTTCTGTTGCCGGTGCATATGTGCTTCTTCAGGCAGGAAAGGAACTTGCCGAAAAGCATAATGATAAGTCTTATGGTCCTGCGTATGCGGCAGCCGGCGGAACGTTCGGAACGATTGCCGGTGCATTTTCCGCGCTGGTATTTGTAGCACTGATCTTTTTTGCTTATCAAAAGATATTTAAGCGCAAAATGAGAAGAGACCGGACAAGGCATAAAGAAAGTTATCAGCGAATATACAAAGTTCTTTTTGCAACGATCGCTCCGGTTATTTTGAGTGCGACCGTCTACAATATCAGTGATTTTGCAGACAGTGCGCTGTTTAATACGATCATGGCTGCACAGGGATATAAAAAGACGGAGTACGCAAGTCTTCTGGGAATGTTCCAGGGCCAGTACAGTACGCTGATCAATGTTCCGCTTTCGATTGCCAGTGCACTGGCAGCCTCCCTGATTCCGAGCCTTGTGGCTACGGTTCAGACCGGAAACAGGAAACAGGTACATAATAAGATTACAACCGTTTGCCGGTTTAACATGATAATCGCAATCCCATGTGCAGTTGGATTCCTGGTACTGGCAAAACCGCTTCTGGATCTTCTGTTCTTTACACAGGATAATACGACCGCTGCTCTTATGCTGCAGCTTGGAGCCCTGTCAGTTGTATTTTTCTGTCTGTCAACCGTAACCAATTCTGTATTACAGGGATTGGATGATATGATCACTCCTGTGAAAAATGCCGCGATTTCTCTGGTGATTCATATTATCTCACTATTCCTGATGCTTGTGGTTCTCAAGTGGAATATCTATGCGGTGGTACTCAGTAAGATTGTTTTCTCCGGTGCCATCTGTATTCTGAACGCACATGCTCTGCGTGAGAGGATCGGATATGTTCAGGAAAAGAAAAAGACATTTATAATTCCAACCATCGCATCTGCCATTATGGGTGTGATTGCGATTGTTGTACATCTGTTATTTGAACTGTTTGCCGGATCGTATATTGCGACCATACTTGCTGTAATTGCAGCAGTTATTACTTATGCAGTCTTTATTATTCTGCTTGGAGGAATCACAGAAGAGGAACTTCTGGATATGCCAAAAGGTGCTTTTCTGGTAACACTTTGCAGAAAATTACATCTGATAAAAGGAGAGTATCGATAGATATGAGACCAGTGAAAAAAATTGCGTTGCTTCATGATATGTGCGGGGTCGGGAAAGCAGCGCTTACGAACATGATGCCAATATTAAGTGTAATGGGAGTGGAGGCATGCCCGATTCCAACCATGCTTTTGTCTACACATACGGGAGGATATAATTCACCGGCGGTTGTACAGATTCCGGGGACGTACATCCGTTCCTGTGCGGATCATTATAAAGAGCAGGATATTACATTTGATGCTATTTTTGTAGGATATCTCGGTCATGCCGATATGATTGACGCAGTAATCTACTTTATCAAAAGTTTTCCGGATACGAAGGTGATTCTGGACCCGATCATGGGAGATCATGGCAGATTTTACAGTAATTTTGATGAAAGCTATGCATTAGCGATGCGTCGACTTCTTCCATATGCAGATATCATACTGCCCAATCTTACAGAATGCTATCTCCTGACAGGACAGGAATACCAGATTACCGGCAATCATCGTCATGTCTTAACGCTGTGCCGGGATCTGAAAAAACTTGGTGCATCTGACATGATTATTACCAGTGTACCAAAAGACGACTGTAAAAAAGGAATTGTTCTGTATGAAGATGATGCATTTCTGTATCTCGGAAATGGAGAAATGCTTGGGGAATATCATGGAACCGGAGATGCATTTGACGGAATGTTTATTGCAAAACTCGTTCTTGGATATACCATGCTGGAGAGTGTACAGGCTTCTCATGCATTTGTATGTGAATGTATTCGTGAAAGTGAGCGCTATGAATATCCGGAACGTGAGGGACTTCTGATTGAGAAAACTTTACGAAAATTAGTATAAACTTCCACATATTAGCCAATACTGTACAAAAAAGGAGATGTCCTTATGAAAAATAAGTATGGTATTGGATTTTTTGCTGCAACAATCATTATAATGTTAGTCATATCCTGTGCTTCTTCCCTCAGTTTTTACAAAGCTAAACAAGAAGTGAAAAAAGAGATTGCCGAAGAACAGCAGGACAACGCAGCCGTAAAAGAACCTTCCGTGTCGACGGATGGTCAGGCATGGAAGGAAGATTGTTATTACCTGATGGAAGTAAATGGATACGTAGTTGTGTATCTGAGCGATAAAAAAACAGTATATGAATATACAGATATCAGATATGACGGACTCCCATCCACCGTGCAGGAAGAGATACGCAATGGAAAGTATATGGAAGATACGGAGGCACTCTACGGATTTCTGGAGAACTATTCCAGTTAAACCGGAAAGAATCTGTAGACTTCATGCGCCGGATAGTGTAAGATAAGTAGCGGAAATCCGTCAAGAAAGGACCAAAGATATGGACGATAAGAAGATCGCAAGAATTAATGAATTATATCACAAATCAAAAGCAGAGGGACTGACTGCCGAGGAACAGAAGGAACAGCAGATCTTAAGAAGAGAATACATCGATTCATTTAAGAGAAACCTGCGCAGTCAGCTTAACAATATTTCTATTCAGGAAGCAGATGGCAGCATCACGGATCTGGGAGAAAAGTATGGAAACAAAAAAGGACATTAGAACACGTATACTAAAACTCCGAAAGGAGAGAGACTTACGAGAATGGGAGACGGCAACGGCGCAGATTGCCGAACGGGTCACTTCACATCCGTGGTTTCAGAAGACTTCGGATGTCTGTATCTATATGGATATTCGAAAGGAAGTAGGAACCTGGCAGATCATTCGGGAAGCATGGCGTCTCGGAAAACGAGTATGGCTTCCAAGAACAGACGGACAGCGGATGGAATTCTTTCTGACTGAGAGTAAAGACAGGCTGACAGTCGGAGCTTACGGAATTCAGGAGCCTTCCGGAGATATTATGTATCACGGAGACTCGGGACTCATGATCATGCCGGGAGTTGCATTTGATGAGGAAATACACCGCATCGGTTTTGGAGGCGGTTATTATGACAGATACCTGGAACGTCATCCGGAACTTTATACTATGGCGATCGCATTTGAAGATCAGGTGCTTCCGGAGATTCCGGCTGATGAGCATGATATCCGGCCGATGCTTCTGGTAACGCAGGAGCGGATCCGTGGACTATATTGATCCTCCGGACAGCATTTTTAACCAGAACAGATAACAGGAAAGCATGAAAAAGAGGAAGTGATAACTATGCAGATAAATCTGCCAAAAGACCCAATGTTGCTGCTCAGTGTGGTGAATACAAAAATTCGTGATCACTATCATACACTGGATGCACTGTGTGACGATATGCAGGTTGAAAAAGAGGAGATTGTAAATACATTGAAAGGAATTGATTATGAATATGATGAATTCAGACATCAGTTTGTCTAAGGAGATACCGGAAGATGATACCAGACGCCAGTATTATTACATAGAAAAGGCAAAAGAATATGTGAGAAAGGAATCCGAAGAGATTGGGCGTCCGCTGACTTTCTGTGTCACTACTTTTGGCTGTCAGATGAATGCCAGAGATTCGGAAAAGCTGAGAGGAATTCTCGAAAAGATCGGATATCAGGAGGCGCCCGAAGAGGAAGCCGACTTTGTGATCTATAATACCTGTACCGTAAGAGAAAATGCCAATACCAGAGTATATGGACGTCTCGGCCAGCTCAAACCAAGAAAAAAAGAGAATCCTCATATGCGGATTGGTCTGTGCGGCTGCATGATGCAGGAACCAGAAGTAGTGGAAAAGCTTAAGAAAAGTTATCGTTTTGTAGATATTATCTTTGGAACACATAATATATTTAAGTTTGCAGAGCTGATCACAGAACGCTATGAGACCGGAAAGATGGTTGTAGATATCTGGAAGGATACAGATAAGATCGTAGAAGATCTTCCTAATGACAGAAAGTACTTTTTCAAATCCGGTGTAAATATCATGTTTGGGTGCAACAATTTCTGCAGCTACTGCATCGTTCCGTATGTTCGCGGACGGGAGAGAAGCAGGGATCCTCAGGCCATCATCTCTGAGATTCGTAAGCTTGTAGCCGATGGAGTGGTGGAAGTCATGCTGCTCGGACAGAATGTGAATTCTTACGGCAAAAACCTGGAACACCCTATGACATTTGCTGAGCTTTTGCAGGAGATTGAAAAGATTGAAGGACTTGAACGGATCCGTTTTATGACGTCGCATCCGAAGGATCTTTCAGATGAACTGATTGAAGTCATGGGACAGTCAAAAAAGATCTGCCGACATCTGCATCTTCCGGTACAGTCCGGAAGCACTCAGATCTTACAGAAAATGAACCGGAGATACACCAAGGAGCAGTATCTGAAACTGGTTGAAAAGATTCGAAAGGCCGTTCCTGATATCTCTCTGACGACAGATATTATTGTTGGATTTCCCGGTGAAACGGAAGAAGATTTTCAGGAGACCCTGGATATTGTAAGAAAAGTGCGATATGACAGTGCTTTTACATTTATCTATTCCAAACGGACCGGAACGCCGGCTGCAGCCATGCCGGATCAGATACCTGAGGATGTGATAAAAGACCGTTTTGACCGTCTTCTGCAAGAAGTGCAAACGATTGCATCGGAGGTATGTGCAGTACATGAGGGCACCGTTCAAACAGCACTGATTGAGGGAGTAAGTGAACATGATTCTTCTATGGTAACCGGAAGACTCAGCAATAACCTGCTGGTTCACCTGAAAGGATCCAAAGAATTGATCGGACAGCTGATCCCGGTGCAGCTTACAGAGTGTAAAGGTTTCTATTATCTGGGAGAAATGGCAGAATAAATTGCTTATATTTGTAAAAAAAAACGCTCAAACTATGTAGTAGCAAGTATTTTGATACGATAGTGAGGGCGTTTTTACATGAAAAAAGTGAGTGAATATTTATTTCTCTGGGCACTTGGAGGAACGATATACTATTCGCTGGAGATATTTTTCCGCGGATTCTCTCATTGGACGATGTTTGTACTCGGTGGAATCTGTCTGGTTTTCTTTACCGTTCAGGGACAGATGCTCCACTGGGAAGATCCGATGTGGAGACAGATCTTAAGATGTACCATATTCGTAGTATCTGCAGAGTTTATTACCGGGATTATTGTGAATAAATGGTTTCATCTGGCAATCTGGGATTACAGTACTATGCCGCTTCAGCTGTTTGGGCAGATCTGCCTGCCATTTGCAATCCTGTTTTCCGGACTGTGTGCTCTTGGCATCTGGCTTGGCGGCAATCTGTTGTACTGGCTGTATGGTGAAGAAAAACCGGATTATCACATCTTGTAAAATTGTATCTTTTCGAAATAAATCGAAAATGTTATAATTAAACGTAAAACATTTAACTTAAAGAGGAGAATAAACGTGGCTGAATTAACACCTATGATGCAGCAATATATGGAGACAAAAAAAGAATATCCGGACTGCATCTTATTTTATAGACTTGGTGATTTTTATGAGATGTTTTTTGACGATGCACTGACCGCATCGAAAGAACTGGAAATTACACTGACCGGAAAAAACTGTGGACTGGAAGAGCGGGCACCGATGTGTGGCGTCCCTTATCATGCCGTAGACAGTTATCTGAACCGGCTGGTATCCAGAGGATATAAGGTTGCGATCTGCGAACAGATGGAAGATCCGGCACTTGCAAAGGGGCTTGTAAAGAGAGAAGTTGTCAGGATTGTTACGCCGGGAACGAACCTTGATACACAGGCGCTTGATGAGACGAAGAATAATTATATCATGTGCGTGGTCTACATTGCGGATCGGTATGGACTGTCTGTAGCGGATGTCACGACCGGAGAATATATGGTGACAGAGATCGAAGACAGTGAAAAATTATTTGATGAGATCTACAGATTCATGCCCTCAGAGCTAGTATGCAATGAGGCTTTTTATATGAGTGGTATGGACTTTGATCTGTTAAAAGATAAGCTTGGAATCACGATCTATTCTCTGGATTCCTGGTATTTTGATGATGCAATCTGTGCCCGGGTACTGAAAGAACATTTTCATGCAGGGACACTGGAAGGACTGGGACTTGGAGATTATGACGGCGGAGTGATCGCGGCAGGCACACTGCTGCAGTATCTGACCGAAACTCAGAAGAGGGATCTGTCACACATTTCCCATCTGTCTGTCTATGCAACCGGAAAATATATGCTGCTTGACAGCTCTACCAGACGGAATCTTGAATTGTGTGAAACACTTCGCGAAAAACAGAAAAAAGGGTCTCTCCTTTGGGTACTGGATAAGACAAAGACTGCAATGGGTGCAAGAACTCTGCGTAAATTCATAGAGCAGCCTCTGATTGATAAAAAGATGATTGAAAAGCGTCTGGATGCAGTAGAGGAGCTGAAGAAAAACGCTATATTAAGAGAAGAGATCCGGGAATATCTGTCTCCGATCTATGATCTGGAACGTCTGGTGTGTAAGATTACATATCAGTCAGCAAATCCCAGAGATCTGATCGCATTTGAGAGTTCGCTCTCCATGCTTCCTCACATCAAATGCATTCTGCAGGATATGCAATCTCCACTGATGAGGGAATTATATGAAGGCCTGGATACGCTGGAGGATCTCTGCAGCCTGGTAAAAAATGCGATTAAAGAAGATCCGCCGATCGCCATGAAGGAGGGCGGAATTATCCGTGACGGATACAACGAAGAGGTGGACCGACTGAGAAGTGCAAAATCAGACGGGAAGGACTGGCTTGCAAGGCTGGAGACTGCTGAAAGAGAAAAAACAGGAATCAAAAATCTCCGGATCCGTTACAATAAAGTGTTCGGATATTATCTGGAGGTCACGAATTCATTTAAAAATCTGGTTCCGGACTATTATACGCGTAAACAGACGCTTGCAAATGCAGAGCGATATATCATTCCGGAACTCAAAGAACTGGAAGACACGATTCTGGGTGCAGAAGACAAGCTTTACGCGCTGGAATATCAGCTGTACAGTGAAGTCCGTGATGCGATCGGAAGAGAAGTAGTAAGGATACAAAATACCGCAAAAGCAATTGCAATGCTTGATACATATGCATCTCTTGCTCTGGTCGCAGAACGTAATAATTATGTCAGACCAAAGATGAACGAAAAGGGAATCATTGATATCAAAGACGGACGCCATCCAGTTGTCGAAAAGATGATTCCAAACGATATGTTTATTGCCAATGATACTTATCTGAATGACAAAAAGAACAGGATCTCTGTCATCACAGGTCCGAACATGGCAGGAAAATCTACTTATATGCGGCAGACTGCACTGATTGTACTTATGGCACAGATTGGATCGTTTGTTCCGGCATCCAGTGCAAATATCGGAGTGGTTGACCGGATATTTACCCGTGTGGGAGCTTCCGATGACCTTGCAAGCGGACAGAGTACCTTTATGGTGGAAATGACTGAGGTTGCCAACATTCTTCGTAATGCAACGAGTAAGAGTCTTCTAATTCTGGATGAGATTGGAAGAGGTACCAGCACATTCGACGGCCTGAGTATCGCCTGGGCAGTGATCGAATATATCAGCAACAGCAAACTGCTTGGAGCCAAGACCCTGTTTGCCACACACTATCATGAACTGACCGAACTGGAAGGTAAGATTGACAATGTCAATAATTATTGTATAGCGGTGAAAGAAAAAGGTGATGACATCATCTTCCTGCGTAAGATCATAAAAGGCGGTGCAGACAAGAGCTACGGCATACAGGTTGCAAGACTTGCCGGAGTTCCGGAATCTGTAACAAATCGCGCAAAAGAGATTGTGGAAGAACTGATTCAGACAGACATCACCGGACGGATCAAGGATATTGCCGTCCGTGGGCAGGAACCAGCCAGACAGAAAGCAAAGCACTATGATGAAGTGGATCTTACCCAGATGTCTCTGTTTGATACCGTTAAGGATGATGATGTGGTTCGGGAGATCAAAGAACTGGATCTTGCACATCTGACACCGATAGATGCGCTGAATACATTGTATCAGCTTCAGAATAAGCTGAAAAACAGGTGGTAATATATGAATAAGATACAAGTATTGGATTCTGTTACAATAGATAAGATCGCAGCAGGAGAGGTCATTGAGCGGCCTGCTTCTGTCGTAAAAGAACTGGTGGAAAACGCGATCGACGCAGGAGCTACTGCCATCGTTGTCGAGATTAAAGACGGCGGTATCTCCCTGATCCGGATCACAGATAACGGAAGCGGAATCGATCGCGAGGATGTCCCGTCAGCCTTTTTAAGACATTCCACCAGCAAGATACGGACAGCAGATGATCTGGTACATATCGGCTCTCTTGGATTTCGCGGAGAGGCACTGTCCAGTATCGCGGCTGTCTCGCAGGTAGAACTCATTACCAAGACCAAAGAACAGACATTTGGAACCAGATATCGTATTGCAGGAGGAAAAGAAGAAGATCTTGAGGATACAGGTGCTCCGGACGGAACTACCTTCTTGGTCCGTCAGCTATTCTACAATACACCGGCGAGAAGGAAATTTCTGAAAACGCCCATGACAGAAGCAAGTCATGTTGGGGATCTGATGACACGTATGGCATTGTCCCATCCGGACATCTCTTTTCAGTTTATCAATAACGGACAGTCAAAGCTTCACACATCCGGAAATGGTAATCTCAAAGATGTAATCTATCATATCTATGGCAGAGACATTGCAGCCAATCTGCTGTCAGCCGACTATGAAGCTTCCGGGATCAGGGTGACAGGGTATCTGGGGAAACCACTGATCTCCAGAGGTAACCGGAACTTTGAGAACTACTATATCAATGGCAGATATGTAAAGAGCAGCATCATTTCCAAAGCGATTGAAGATGCATACAAAGATTATACAATGCAGCACAAGTATCCGTTTGTAGTGCTTCATATGGACATTGACGGAGAATCCGTGGATGTTAATGTACATCCGACGAAGATGGAACTTCGGTTCAATCGCCAGCAGGAGGTTTATAATACTGTCTATGCGGCAGTTGATCAGGGTCTGCATGAGAAGGAACTAATCCCGCACATCGAGATAGAAGTACCAGCAGTAAAAAGCATGCCGAAAAATACAGCTTCACTGCCCTCAAAGAGCGTGCAGAGAAAAGCAGATGTACCACAGAAAGAGAGTATACCGCAAAGTGTGGTTACACCAGCAAAATCTCCGGTCCCTCCGGTTCAGGAACGGGATCTGAACTACTTTATGGTAAAGATGAAAGAACGTGTCATGGCAGAGCATCGTCTGAATACTGCTTCAGATAAGCCGTTGGCAAAAGCAGCATCAACGCAGCTGGATCCATCACAAAAAAATGTAACGGATAGTGTTGTAAGGGAAAGCAGAACTCCGTATCCGGTTCCTGAACCAGAGGAATCAATACAGCCCAAACAGCTGGACCTGTTTGAAGAAAAGCTTCTTACAAAAGATGCCAAAGCTGAGTATAAGATGATTGGTCAGGTATTTGAAACCTACTGGCTGGTAGAGTATCATGACAATCTGTATATTATCGATCAGCATGCAGCTCATGAAAGAGTTCTGTATGAAAAGACACTGCATTCAATGAAAACAAGAGAATATACTTCGCAGATGATCAGCCCGCCGATCATTTTGAATCTCAGTATGCAGGAAGCAGAACTTATGAACCGGTATATGGATCAGTTTACAAGAATCGGGTTTGAGATTGAAGAATTTGGGCAGGATTCCTATGCAGTCAGGGCAGTACCGGATAATCTGTTCAGTATTGCCAAAAAAGAGCTTCTTCTGCAGATGCTGGATAGTCTGTCAGATGAATTGAACCGGAATCTGTCCCCGGAACTGATTGATGAAAAAGTAGCATCCATGTCATGTAAAGCGGCTGTGAAGGGGAATATGAAACTTTCTGCAGCAGAGGTTGATACTTTGATCGGAGAACTTCTGACACTGGACAATCCATATCATTGTCCGCATGGAAGACCAACGATTATTGCAATGACAAAGAGAGAATTAGAAAAGAAATTCAAAAGGATTATATAAGATATGAAAAAACCATTAGTAGTACTAACCGGGCCTACGGCAGTTGGAAAAACAAAAGCATCTATTGGCCTTGCGAAAGCGATTGGCGGAGAGATCATATCTGCAGATTCCATGCAGATCTACCGGCACATGGATATTGGATCTGCAAAAATATTGCCGGAAGAGATGGAAGGAGTTCCGCATTATCTGATTGATGAACTGGAACCATCAGAAGAGTTTCATGTTGTCCGTTTTCAACAGATGGCAAAAGCAGCAATGAAAAAGATCTATTCTCATGGAAATATTCCGATCATTGTTGGCGGTACCGGCTTTTATATTCAGGCACTTCTGTATGACATTGATTTTACAGAGACCCGGGAGGAAGATGGTTACCGCAGAGAGCTGGAGGTATATGCGGATTCAAAAGGTGCAGTTTATCTTCATGATATGCTTCGCAGGGTGGATCCAAAAGCAGCGGAGGAAATTCACGCCAATAACGTAAAACGTGTCATACGTGCGTTAGAGTATTACCATCAGACCGGAAAGAGAATCTCAGAACATAATGAAAATGAGAGAAAAAAAGAGTCTCCGTATCAGTTCGTATATTTTGTGTTGAATGATGACCGAAAAAATCTATATCAGAGGATAGATATGAGGGTCGATCAGATGATGCGTCAGGGACTCGTAGCAGAAGTCAGACATCTCAGAGAGATGGGATGTACCCGGGATATGGTATCCATGCAGGGACTTGGTTACAAAGAGATTCTTGCATATCTGGACGGAGAATGTACGCTGGAAGAAGCTATCTATATTATCAAAAGAGATACCAGACATTTTGCAAAACGTCAGATTACCTGGTTTAAGAGGGAGCGTCAGGTGACCTGGATTGATAAGGAACAGTATGCTTATGATGAAGAACGCATTCTGAATGCGATGATTCAATATACGAAGGGAGTTATATGTTAAGAAGATTATTTGGAGGTTCAAAATTTCTGAAAAAAATGAATACACTGATGGAGATATATTCCAAAAGTCATGATGTTGATTTTGCTTATCGTGAACTTCTGGGACTGGAATCTCTGATTCGTACAGAGGGAGAACGGGCATTCTATGACCTGAACCGTGCATCTCTTCTGTACGATATGCAAAACTACCGGGAAGCCGCAGACATCATTATGCAGATTCATCCATTGAATCCGGAGTTTGATGCAAGATGTGCTTTTGTCAGAACAAAAATTATGGAAGCAATGTACTAGAAAGGAACAGAAATATGTCGATTATAGATAACATGTATCAGAAACTTGGAGTCAGTAAACAGGTGTTGAATTTTGGCCTTGAGGTTGAATCTGGATTAAAAGAAAGATTTGACCGGATCGATGAGATTGCAGAATACAATCAGCTAAAAGTTATCAAAGCCATGCAGGACAGTAAGGTTCGTGCCGGCTGCTTTAATTATGCGAGCGGATACGGATATGATGATCTTGGAAGAGATACTCTGGAAGAAGTGTATGCTGCCGTATTTCATACGGAAAGCGCACTGGTTCGTCCGCAGATCACCTGCGGAACACATGCATTATCTCTTGCCCTGTCTGCCAATCTGAGACCTGGTGACGAACTTCTGTCGCCGGCGGGAAAGCCTTATGATACCCTGGAAGAAGTAATCGGGATTCGCCCTTCTACCGGTTCTCTCGCAGAATATGGGGTGACCTACTCACAGGTAAATCTTCTGGAGGATGGAACCTTTGATTATGACAATATCCGAAAGGCAATCAATGACAGAACAAAGCTTGTTACGATCCAGCGTTCCAAGGGATATCAGACGCGTCCGAGCTTTTCTGTTGCACAGATCGGAGAACTGATCGATTTTGTGAAGTCGATCAAGCCGGATGTGATCTGCATGGTCGACAATTGTTATGGCGAATTTGTTGAAACGATCGAGCCAAGTGATGTAGGCGCAGACATGGTCGTTGGTTCACTGATTAAGAATCCGGGCGGCGGACTTGCACCGATTGGAGGTTATATCGCCGGCAGAGCGGATTTGATCGAAGCCTGTGGCTACCGTCTGACTTCACCGGGACTTGGAAGAGAAGTAGGCGCATCGCTTGGAGTCATGAAGGATTTCTATCAGGGTCTGTTTCTTGCGCCGACTGTTGTTGCGGGCGCATTAAAAGGAGCGATATTTGCAGCCAATATCTATGAAAAGTTAGGATATTATGTGATTCCAAACGGAACCGAAGACAGACATGATATTATTCAGGCTGTGGAATTCGGTATTCCGGAAGGCGTGATAGAATTCTGTAAAGGAATTCAGGCTGCTGCACCGGTAGACTCTTATGTTACACCGGAACCATGGCCAATGCCGGGATATGACAGCAACGTAATCATGGCGGCAGGAGCATTTGTTCAGGGTTCTTCTATCGAGTTAAGTGCCGATGGTCCGATCAAGCCTCCGTATGCCGTATATTTTCAGGGAGGCCTTACCTGGTCCCATGCCAAGCTTGGTATTTTGATGTCTCTGGAATGTCTTGTGCGTGCAGGAATCGTAACCTTAGATTAAATATAGCTGTTTCATCACTTTGTGAGGTTGAAGATCAAATATGAAAAAAATCATGATTATCGGAGGCGGTGCCTCCGGTCTTACAGCTGCAATTACTGCGGCAAGAATGAACCCTAATGCACAGATCTGTATTCTGGAGCATAAAGACAGCCCTGGCAAGAAGATCCTGGCAACCGGAAACGGCAGATGCAATCTGACTAATCGGTTTCAGACAATGCACTGTTACCGAAGTCGTCACCCGGAGATTGCAGAGAAGATCTTACGGCAGTTCACATATGAAGAGGCTCTTTCCTTCTTTTCTTCACTGGGACTTTTATTCCGGATGCGTGGAGATTATGTGTATCCCCGATCGGATCAGGCATCTGCGGTCCTGGATCTGATGCTTATGGAAACCAGGCGGCTTGGAATACAGATACAGACAGGAATTCACGTTGAACAGATTACCCGCAGTGCCAAAAGCTTCTGTATTCATTCGAGTGCCCAGAACTTTCAGGCAGACGCCGTGATTCTGTCTACAGGTGGCCGTGCATCTTCTTCACTTGGATCCGATGGAAGTGGATATACACTTGCAAAGTCAGTGGGGCACAGCCTCGTTCCGGTCGTCCCGGCTCTCGTGCAGCTGAAAGTAAAGCAGCATCCGTATGCCAAAGCAGCAGGTGTCCGTACAGATGCACAGGTGACCGCCGTTATAGACGGCCAATCCATTGCTTCCGATAAGGGAGAACTTCAGATTACAGCATATGGAATCTCAGGAATTCCGGTATTTCAGATCAGTCGTTTTGCTGCAGACGGTCTCAGGCAAAAACGTAACGTGCAGGTAGTTATTGATTTTTTCCCTGATATGAAAGCAGAAGAACTGCTTTCACTTTTAAAAAGGAGAAAAGAAGGAAACACTTTTCTGACCTGTGCCGATTTTTTCATGGGAATCTTTCACAAAAAAATGATTCCACGTTTCCTGGAGCGTGCAGACATCCGTATGGATCAGAAGGCTTCCTGTCTGACTGACAGACAGCTTCACCGGCTGGTACATACCGTCAAAGCAGATACGGTAACGATCACCGACACCAATGGATTTGAAAATGCACAGGTATGTGCCGGTGGTGTTCCTCTCACAGAAGTAGACCCGGGAACAATGGAATCCCGGTGTGTAAGACAGCTCTATCTGACGGGGGAACTTCTTGACGTGGACGGTATCTGCGGAGGATACAATCTCCAATGGGCATGGGCAACCGGTTACCTGGCCGGAAGAGCATGCGCATCCTCGAGATACGGAGATTCCGGAAAGAAATCAAAGACATCAGGGAAAGGGAGACGTTCATGATCCGAATCAGTCAATTAAAATTACCAATTACACATACCAGAGATGATCTGAAAAAAAAGATATTAAAAACACTGCGTATCAGCGACTCAGACCTTCTTTCCTGGCAGATTCAGAAGCAATCCATTGATGCCAGGAAAAAACCACAGTTATTCTACATTTATTCTGTGGACGTTCACGTAAAAAATGAATCTTCCTTGAAGAAGAAATTGAAAAACGGTCAGGTCATTTTTGGAAAGCAGCAGGTGAAATATTCATTCTCCGTTTCCGGTACACAGACGCTTATGCACAGACCCGTAATCATAGGCACAGGACCTGCCGGCCTGTTCTGTGGATATATGCTGGCGCTTGCCGGATATTGTCCGATACTTCTTGAACGTGGCGAGGACGTGGATCAGCGTATGAAAGATGTAGAATGTTTCTGGAACGGAGGTCCTCTAAACCCTGATTCGAATGTACAATTTGGAGAAGGAGGTGCCGGAACCTTTTCGGACGGGAAATTGAATACACTGGTCAATGATAAACTCGGCCGCAACACGAAAGTTCTTGAGATCTTTCACACACACGGCGCACCGCAGGAGATCATGTATCAGAGCAAACCGCATATCGGGACGGATATACTTGCTTCTGTGATCAGGAATATGCGTCATACCATCTGTACACATGGCGGAGAGGTTCGTTTTCATTCTCAGGTGACAAATATCAGGACTTCTGATTCTGATGACAGGGAGAAGCTGACGGGACTCTGTGTTCGAGACCTGCATACCGGCAAAGAGGAACTTCTTTTTACAGACATTGCAGTATTGGCGATTGGACATAGTGCAAGAGATACCTTCACCATGCTGAAAGAACATCGTTTGACGATGGAACCGAAGTCTTTTGCAGTTGGTGTCCGTATGGAACATCCACAATCTATGATCAATGAAGATCAATACGGGGAGCATTACCCTGATTGTCTTCCGGCAGCACCTTATAAACTGGCGGTTAATCTTGAAAATGGAAGAGGAGTCTATACCTTCTGTATGTGCCCTGGCGGATATGTTGTCAATGCTTCGTCAGAAGAACATCGCCTTGCCGTCAATGGAATGAGCTACAGTGGACGTGACGGAAAAAATGCAAACAGTGCTGTGATCGTCACTGTAACTCCTGAGGATTATGGAAACGGGGATGCTTTATCCGGTATGGAATACCAGCGCAGACTTGAGGAAGCCGCATATCTTGCAGGGCATGGGAAGATTCCGGTGCAATTGTTCGGCGATTTTTGTTCCGATAAGGTCTCTGATGGTCCTCAGGGGGTTCTTCCACAGATGAAAGGCGAATACACCTGGAGCAATGTGAGAAGGATTTTCCCGGAAGAGATTGCACAGTCTCTGGAAGAAGGCATCCGTTCCTTCGGGAAAAAGATTCACGGATATGCAAGAGAGGACGCTGTGTTATCCGGTGTAGAGAGCCGCACTTCTTCCCCTGTCAGGATCTTGCGTGATGACACTCTTCAAAGTAATATCCGGGGAATCTTTCCCTGTGGAGAGGGTGCCGGATATGCGGGTGGAATTACATCAGCCGCCATGGATGGACTAAAAGTGGCAGAAAAGATCGCCATGACATACCGCCCATTCGACACGGTGTCGGATGATTAAGAAAAATTTAATGGGATAAGTCTATACACATTTTTTTA
>NZ_JAFBIZ010000042.1 GCF_021531995.1 Faecalicatena contorta | reverse complement strand
TTTCAAGGGGTTCTAAAACTTTTTATTTTAACAGCTTATTGATCTTTTCGATGATCTCATAATAATTTTCCATACGTGTTAAAGAATCCGAATATCTGGAAATTGTATGATCTCCGGTTGTGTCTCTTTATGCTCTCCAATATGCTTTTCCATCCATACCATGTTATACCAGCGATGAAATTTATATCCACACTGACAGAACTCTCCTACCATCCGGTATCCCATCTTCTCGTGAAACCGTATGCTGTCCCGAGTCAGATAATCATCTGCCTCTCCCTGCGGACAGGCAATGCATGCCTCCATATTCAGAATGTTCTGAAGCTTCAGTATCTTCTCCAGCTCTTCATACAATTTTCTGCCGACGCCAAGGCGCCTGCAGTCCATCTTTACATAGATCGATGTCTCTACCGCCCAGTCATATGCAGAACGTTCCTTAAACGGGCTCACATATGCATAGCCCAGCAATTCTCCATCTTCCTCTGCCACAAGATAAGGATACTTTGCCAGCACGCGGCTCATCCTTTCCCTGAATTCCGCCAGCGTCGGAACCTCATATTCAAATGTGACTGCCGTCTGCTCCACATACGGAGCATAGATTTTCAGTAATTCTTCTGCATCATCCAGAGATGCGATTCGTATTTGCATACACAGTCTCCTTCTTTCTGAATAATCATTCAAAATCCTTTTCTGTTTTCACTGAGTCACCTGATAAAGACATACTCTGATTCACTTGAGAATTCTTCCCGGTACGCATATCCCAGTCTCCGGAATTCCCGGATCTCTTCCGGTTCTTTCACTTTTTGTTCAGCCATGAACCTGACCATCTCACCCCGGGCCATCTTGGCATAGGTGCCTTTCTGCACAACCTTTCCGCCGGACAATTCGCCGAACACACAGGTAATGAATCGATCTTTTGGAGTCAGATATGCTTCGATGCATTTGGAATATTCTTTTGAAGCGAGATTCACGATCACATGCGAATCATCCATTACCTCTTCATACAGCCTTCTGCCCCAGAATTCATACAAACCTTTGCAATCCCCTGCTCTTGTTTTTGCCTGCATTTCCAGACGATACGGTGTCACTCCGTCCATCGGCTTCAGTACCCCATAGAACCCTGATAATATTCGCAGATGTTCCTGCACATAAGTCAGCATCCCCGCTTCGAATACTGCCGGTGCCATATACTGATACTGAATTCCCTCATAAGAAAGAATCGCCGGTGTCAGTCCCTCTGTAAGCTTCATATGCTGAAATCTCTCATAATTCTGCGTGGCAAGCTTTTCATTGCATCCCCATAATTTCTTCGCTTCTTCATAGGAAAGAGAACTCATGTATCCCTTCAAGATCTCAGTGTCTTTCAGAAATACCGGCAGTCCCTGATATTCCAGAGACTCCGGATCCACATTCATTTTTTTTGCCGGTGATATAATGATTCTCATTCCAGTTCCTCCAGCATCTGTGCCGGATTTTCTGCCGCTTTTACCTTGCCAAATGCCTTCTCTATCATTCCGTTTTCATCAATCAGATATGTAGTACGTACAACTCCCATCGATACCTTGCCATAATTTTTCTTTTCTTTCCAGACATCATACGCCTGAATTGCACTGAGTTCCGGATCGGATAACAGCGTAAATCCAAGATTATATTTCTGCTCAAATTTTTTATGAGATGCCACAGAATCTTTGCTGATTCCGAGGATTACAGCTCCTTTTTCCGTAAACTGCGGATACAATTCACTGAATCCGCATGCCTGCTTCGTACAACCCGGTGTACTGTCCTTCGGATAAAAATACAGAATTACCTTTTTCCCCGCATATTCACTCAATGTATGGATTTTTCCATTCTGATCCGGCAGCGAAAACTCCGGTGCTTTCACTCCTGCCTCCAACATATCAAACACCTCCAAAATATCATTTTTTCCATCTTAAAGCGATGCCCCGGAGATGTCAATATCTATCCGCTCTGTTTCTCCTCTTTACCGAAGCTCGTATATTTTCCCAAAACCTCTTGACCCAGTTTTAAAAACCATGTAACATGTTGTCAGAGTTATCTGTTATGGATGTTCAATAACGCATACTCGAAAGGAGACCCCATGAATTCCATTATTCTTGTTGCGGAGACAGGTTCTGATCTCACTCCGGAACTTACATCAAAATACAATATCAAAATCGTTCCAATGCACGTTTCTTTTGATAAAGAAACTCTGGATGACGGATCATTTCCTGTCGAAAAGATCTGCGATTACTATCACACTACCGGTAAGCTTCGATGTGTTTTCTTCCGGATAATCTGGACTTTCTGCGTGCCGGAGGACGTGTCAGCAATGCGGTGTGCCTCGGAAGCCGCATCCTTCATATCCATCCATGTATTGAGATCCTTGACGGTAAACTGGTTGCTACAAAAAAATACCGTGGCAAGATGAAAAAAGTAGCCACACAGCTGATCAGAGATTACACAGACACTTACCATCTGGAACGTGACATTCTGTGGACGGTATATACGATCGGTCTTCAGGATGAAATACGCACTGCCGCAGAAGAAACCGCAAAAGAATGCGGCTTTAAGAAGATAGAGTGGGTCCAGGCTCATGGAGTTATCACAACTCACGGCGGACCTGCTGCTTTCGGAATTGCCGGATTTTCATCTTTGTAATATACAAAACCGGGACTGTTTCAAATATCTGGATACCATCCTGATTTTAAAACAGTCCCGGTTTTCTTTATTGATTACTTTGTTTTGATATATTCATTGATCGGTCTGAGCATATATTCATTACTATAATCTATAACACTATTATACCGGATTATATTTCCAAGAAAAAGAAAACTATCCCTGATATTGACTGCAACGATCGAAACTTTCTGAATCACCAGTACAATGCAATTTTTCATTATCTGAATGTGATGTTCAATTCACCAATTCCTCCGTCTACAGAGATATGATTCTTTCCATTTCCATAGATGGAATTATCACTCATCTTCACATGATCAATGGTCGCTTCTCCAACTCCTTTGTTCAGCTCGATCTGATAATCATCCGAACTTCCGTAAAGAACAAGGTTTGTCTCACCGATTCCATAATCAATATTACACTCTCCGTTCAGTTCTCCTGTCAAATCCAGTTCCCCGATGCCAATATCAATATTTGCATTATTCAGACATACATCTTCAATTGTAACGTCTCCGATTCCGGTATCCATATCGATATATTCCAATGCCATTGATTCCGGTATCGTCAGGCACACATTCATCCCCTTTACGTTCATCCCCAGAAACGGACGCTTTTCCTGAATCACAAGGCAACCGCCATCTACCCTGCACTGGATATATCTGTGATTCGTTTCGACTTTCAGCTTATCCCCATTTTTAATCTCCAGTTCTGCAACACTGAGATCAATCTTCAATTCAGTAACAGCTTCTTCTATCACATATTCTTTTGCATCTTTTTTTATATATTCTGAATCATTTTTTCCAGTCAGCCCTGCTACACAGGACACTGCACTGCAGACTCCATTCAGGATATTGACAATTAAAAACAGCGCAAACGCCATTGCACAATATTTTATAATTTTCTGTCCTGTCGTCATTTTACATCCACTCCTCCGAACATACAGGTACTGTTTATGTATATGGTATATTCATTATCCTTCGAATTCTGATGTTTTTTCATGTCAACACCCCCAAATATGGAATTGGAATTCACCTTGACATTTACCGTATCCGGAACCAGAATGTCAATTCCTCCAAAGATACTGCTGGTATTGATCACCGCGTCTCGTTCAATCAATGCATTTCTCAGATCACATTTGATGCCGCCGAATACTGCGGTAAGCTCAGCACCGGTAAACACTTCCTGATCATAATTCAGATTCTGTCCCGAAAAAGCTGCAAATCCCGTCTTCATCTCTTCTCCGTTTTGCTTCATTGTACTCAGGATCTCTGTGCTTTCATTACCCGTAATTCCCTTTAAAAGCATCTTAAGTCCAATTCCTGCAATAATGATCGGTACAATCAGCTTCCAAAGAATATCAAAGTCAAAAATATTCTGGCACGCCAGAAACAATAACACACCGATCAGAAGACCAATCAGATTTCCCGATTTGTCCGTTTGACTAAATAACCCGATAAAGCATGGAACGATGATGAACAACGTCCACCAGCCATCAAAAAATATGTTAATGCTTGCAATTCCCGTTGCATTCAGTGCCAGCACCGCACCTACTGCAATCAGTACAACTCCCCATAAAACACTGTTGACTCTTTTCATGATATGATATCCTCCTCACTTTACTTTCAACTTTTATATCATCTTTGAAAATGAACTTTCCTTATGCTGCTATTCTACAAAATCCTGTAAAAAGATGATAGGCACAGAATGTAGCCGAATGTGTCATTTTTATAGACTAAAAGGAACTGTCGCAACAGTTCCTTTACCATCCCATTTTTCGAAGCCACCGGGTAACTATTTCTTCCCGCTGCTTCTCCTCTTCACATTCTGTACCTTCCAGCCGGAGTTCCCCGCAGATCTCCCCGTCCAGAAGATGAGACCGTCATAAAGAGGACTGTCATAAACGAAAACAACGGATTATTTCTGATATCACTCTTGATCAGTTTTCGTATCATATTTCTCTCCCTTCCAGTGTCTTCACACTTTTCACTGTATACAAAAGCAGGGATGTAAGGCTCAGCAGTACACCTGCTGCCATGATCACTGCTGCCGCACCACGCCCGACCCCGATATCAAACCGTCCTGCCAATCTGTCGGCTGCAATTCCGGCCCCTCCATAGGCAACCACATATCCGATCTGTGAGAGGAACCCTATGATTCCCCACACACGCCCCTGCAATTCATCCGGAATGTTGGTTCTCACCAGATAATCCAGACAATTATTGGCAAATGGAAGCATTGCAAAGAACAAAAATCCAAACGTACATATCAGATACATATTTTCCCGGATTCCAAATCCTACCATACACAGGCCCGCCAGAAACAAAGATAAGCAGAGAATCTTCACATATCTTTTTCTGATCCCTTTTACTCCCAGATACAGACCTGACACCAGCATCCCGCAGGCACAGACGGTTTCTCCGATTCCCAGTGTCGTACTGCCGGAAAAATCCAGAATCAATGGCTCTGCCAGAATCTGTAATACACCCATAAAGCAGGTTATGACGGAAGATACCAGAATCAAGATAAGGACCCCTCGTCTTTCTGTTATTGCGGTCCATCCCTGCCGAAAGCTTTCCGCAAATGACACTTCAACATCCGCCTTTTTTCTTTCCATTCCTTTCCTTACAACTGCTGCAGCTGCAACCGTAAGTACAAATGTACTGATATCCAGCAGAAGCAGAAGCTCTATATCCTTCACTGCCAGCAATGCACCTGCAAGAATGGGCGAGACCAGATATCTTGCACTTCCGGCAATACTTACCATCCCGCTGGCCCTTGAATATTCTTGTTTGCTGAGCAGATCCGTTACGGTCGCCCGATAAGAAGGTTCCAGAAGTGATGAAAATACAGAGCTTACAAATACTCCGATACAGATCTGATACAGGGCAGCTTTTCCATTCATCATACAGATCCATATGTAGAGGATCCCCAATGCGGAGCATCCATCGCCGATCATCATCAAAAGCCGCCTGTCATAGCGATCAGCCAGAACTCCGGCAGGTATGCTCAGCAAAAATGAAGGCAGAAAACCCAATAACGTTACCAGCGCCATATCTGCCGCGCTTCCTGTCTGCCGGAACACATATACCCCCAACCCGAAACTGGTGAGGCCGCTTCCTATAGCTGAGATAAGTTCTCCTGCCCAGAGCAACATAAATTTTAAAAAATTACGATTCTTATGGTTCATATTCCCTCCTTAATCGACCGTCAGTCTGTCGGTATAAACTTAAAAAATAGAACGAAAAAAAAGTCAAGTGATTGCTTCTCCCATTTATCCCATGCTATGATAAGAATACAGATCATATTGCGGGGACATGGATATACTGTGTCTCGTCCATGCACAGATAATGAATAAAACAAGGAGAATTTTTAATTATGAAATCTTATACACAATCCACCATCTGTCCTTATGACTGTCCAACCTCCTGTGGTCTGCTGGCCACAACCGACGGTACGCGGATCCTTTCCATTGAGGGAGATCCCTCCCATCCTGTTTCACAGGGACTAATCTGCGGGAAGATGCATCACTATGCTGAAGAAATCAACTCCGGCAAACGGATCCTGACTCCATTGAAAAGAATCGGAAAAAAAGGCAGTGCTTCCTTTACCCCCATTACTTGGGAAGAAGCCGTTGCCGAGATTAGCGCTCACTGGAAATCACTCATTGCATCAGACGGTCCTTCCTCTGTTGCATACTGCTATTACGCCGGTGTCATGGGAATCATACAAAGACATTGTGTTCAGGCCTTTTTTAATCGCATGGGTGCCTGTGACCTCAAAAAAACATTATGCTCCACAGCGAAAAGTGAGGGATACGCCTCTGTTGCAGGAACAACCGGCTGCCTTGATCCCAGGGAACTAAAAGACAGTGATTTTTATCTGATCTGGGGAAGCAATGTTGCCGCAACCAGACTGCATATATTAAAAGATCTTGCGGAAGCAAGAAAAAAAGGAAAAAAAGTAATCCAGATCGAAGTCTATGGAGCTCCTATGGCTCCTTATACTGACGACACCATCCTGATCCGTCCGGGAACCGATGGCGCATTAGCACTTGCTATGATGCATGTTCTGGTATATGAGGGACTTGCCGATGAAGAATACTTAAGAGAATACACGCTCGGGTATGAAGAGTTCAAACAGACCCTGACAGAATACACTCCTGCATGGGCTTCTGCCATCACTGGAATTCCAGAGCATACGATCATTACCCTTGCCCGTTCATATGGACAAGCAAAAGCGCCTGCCATTCTTCTGGGAAGTGGAAATTCCCGTTACGGAAATGGAGCTATGACCGTCCGCCTGATCGTCATTCTCTCTCTGTTTACCGGAGCATGGAATCGCCCGGGAGGCGGTTTGTGCGGATGCAACCCATCTGGAGGTTCTCGTTTCAACAGCAGTCTGGTCAAACGGGAAGACTTTCGAACCCGTGCGCCGGAACGAACAATCAACATCAATCAGCTTGCAGCCGCTCTGACCGGCGAAGACGACAGACCACCGATAAAAAGCCTTTATGTTGCAGGCGGCAATCCCGCCAACTCCATCAGTGATCAGAAAGCAATGCTGGAAGGCCTGTCTCGGGAAGATCTGTATACTGTTGTTCACGAAAGATTCTTAAGCGACACTGCCCGATATGCGGATATCATACTGCCCGCCACATTTTCTGTAGAGCATCCGGACTGCTATGAATCCTACGGCTACTGCACCATGTCATCCGCACGGAAGATCGTTACTCCGCCGGGAGAAGCCAAAAGCAACTGGAACACGATCACGCTTCTTGCAAAAGCAATGGGATATGACGATTCTTATTTTCAGAAGACCGAGGAAGAGATCTATGCTGACTTAACCGGGACACCGGCTCCCAGATCTGCACACCTGACGGCAGATGACCGGGAACAGCTCCTTAACGGAACCACATTTTCCATCCCTTATGCAGATCATGCAGACTGTCAGACAACGGAAAAGAAGTTTTACATTGTCAATCCATATATTGAACACCCAATGCCACACTATACCGAATGCTATGGTGGAGCAGAGTCTCTGCATCTGGTTTCTGTCCCGAGCAGATATACCTTAAATTCCATCCACCAAAACCACGAAAAACTGGCAAACGACCGTGGACCAATGCTTCTGGTCATGAACACCGAAGATGCCAACCGGAGAGGAATAAAAACCGGCGACCATGTACTTTGCTATAACGAACTGGCTGAAGTAGCATTTATCGCAGAAACCACAGATATGATTGTCCGGGGAGCAGTTGCCGCCATCGGAGTCTACAAAAGTTCTCAGTCCCTGAACGGACTGACCTGCAACGCGCTTCACCATGATCGACTCACCGATATGGGAGAAGCTACAACCATGAACGACAATACGGTAGAAGTGAAGAAAATCATATGCGAATGCCCTGCCTAGTCTTCTGACTATGCAGGGCATGGAATATCATACATACTGCAGAACAGATCCGTAATATCCTTCACTTCTTCTTCTCCGTTCTGCAGCCACATAACTGCCGTATTGAATAACGCTCCTATATACATATACAATTGGTATCGCTCTATCGATCTGCCGGACATGGTACCTGCCACCTCTTCATGAAAGCGGTTCAATTTTTCCAGCAGGACCGATCCATACCCAAATTGATAAAGATCCAGCACAAATTCTCCATACCTTTCGAAAAATTCAAAGCTCCTGCTCACATTCTGATAAGTATAAAAACTGGTATCATTATGATCCAGGGTTCCCCGATACTGTTCCAGGACATCCTCAATCAACGTTTCCAGAACATCCTCCTTGGATTCATAGTTCCGGTAAAAAGAAATTCTTGCGACACCTGCTCTTCGAATCAATTCTGATATGGAAATGTCAGAGATACTCTTTTCATGCATCAACTGAAAAAGAGCAGTTGTAATACCTTTCTTCACACGCAGATTCGCTTCTTTTCGTTTATCCATTACACTTTCCTCCAATCTGATACAAAACATTTTTATTTGTACCAGAAAAAAGCTTGTAGAATTTATTTTAATATGATACAGTTGTTTCATATCATTTTAACAAAATATATGATTTTGTCAATATCAAGGAGAACACAATGAAAACTGCAATCATGACCGATACAAACAGCGGACTTTCCGTAGAAGAAGGAAAAAAATCCGGCATCTATATACTTCCCATGCCGGTAATCATTGAAAACACATGCCACCTGGAAGGCAACGACATCACACATCAGCAATTGTACGACGCTATGCTTGCCGATAAAGAATTATCTTCCTCTCAACCTTCGCCTGGAGATGTGATGAGTATGTGGGATGCCATATTAGATGACGGATATGATGAGATCGTCTATATCCCCATGTCCAGTGGTTTAAGTGGTTCCTGTCAGAATGCAGCACTTCTTGCCCAAGACTATGATTCCAGAGTACTGGTGGTTGACAACCACCGGATTTCCGTTACATTAATGGAATCCGTATATGATGCAAAAAGCCTTACCGACAGAGGATTTTCCGGAAAAGATATCAAAAAAGCACTGGAAGACTCTGCTTATGATGCAAGCATATATATTACTGTCGACTCCTTGAAATATCTGCTCAAAGGCGGGCGGATCACCCCCTCTGCTGCAGCACTGGCCAATATTCTCAATATCAAACCAGTACTCACCATTCAGGGTGAAAAACTGGATCTCATTGCAAAGGTCCGCGGAATGAAGCAAAGCGAGCGAAAAATGATCAAAGCTTTACAGTCAGATATCGCTTCCCGCTTTTCAGACATTCCTTCCAATCGGCTGAGAGTTGCTACTGCCGGAACCTTTACACAGCCTGAAGATGCTGAACGCTGGAGATCTCTTGTACAGGAGGCTTTCCCGGAAAGTGATGTCTATTATATGCCGCTTTCCTGCAGCATCGCATGCCATGTCGGAGTTGGTGCAGTAGGCATCGGAGTCTCTGTCATTCACGAGAGAGCTTAGCCCACCCATGTTCAATTCTACGGATCATTTCTTCAAAAGATATCAGACCACTCAATGTATCGTACGCCGTCACACAGCTTGCTCCGGTTCCCGCAGCAAGCTGAAGACATCGCTCCGGTACATATCCGTCAATTGCCGCCTTTAAAAATGCCGCAATACTGGTATCTCCCGCTCCGGTTCCCGAAAGGACCTGATCCGGCACATAACTTTTTTCAAAAAGATCAAGATTTCCCCATGAAGCAAACTGTGAATCAATCTCTGCCATCTTTTTTGACTCAGCCGTCCGCAGATACATACCTGCCACTCCGCATTTGATCAATACGCACTTTGCTCCCCATCTGATCAATCTGTCGGCAAGCGGCTTCACATCGTTCTCAATATCCAGAATCAGCGTAATATCTCTGCCATCTGCCCGTCTGTTCCACTCCTCATAACGCGCTCGATCCATCATATATCCCAGTTCTTCAATACTCGGAACAAAAAAATCCACATACGGAACGACACGTTCCAGAAGCTTTGCCCAGTCTGTATGGGAAGCCTCTGATCCGTCTTCCACAGCCGACAGATCCAGAGAAGTCGTGAGTCCAAGCTGTTTAACCTTCCGGAATATCCTGAGCAATTCCTCTCCTTCATTGATATACATGTGCCGCATGGCAGAAGGATATCCGAAGTGAAAATGTCCTGCCTGCGAGATCAGCTCAAAATCAAGGTCCTCATAACAGAATGTGTCATTGGTTCCCGGATGATGAAGGAACATCCGGTCAATCCCGGGAGGTGCAATTACCATAGAATAAGAAGTACTTTCCCCATCGGCATGAATCAGGTATTCCTCTGCCCCATATTCCCGAAATGTCTGTTCAATGATATTTCCAAACGAGTCATCGGCAATCTTTCCCATCAGAATTACTTCACTTCCAAATTTCTGAAGGGCAAGCCCCGTATTTGCCACAGCACCTCCAACGCTGATCGTAGCACTACCGACATTCAGAAGCTTCCCAGGCCTGAGCAGATCACCGATCTGTTCGGCTCGATGGTTCGAAAAAAACTGCGGCGTAATATCGATACACACATGTCCGCAGACAACTATCTTCTTATGATTCATATTCACACCCTCCCTCACTTATAATTTGATTCTATCCTGCCGGTTCGATTGTATCATAATACCTCTGCAACATTCTCCAGATTCTCATATACATCATAACAGATGTCTCTGATCTCCTCCGTAGGTTCAATCAGATCCGGGATCATGATCGTTCTGCACCCGGCAGCTACACCGGCACGTATCCCGTTCTCACTGTCTTCAAATACATAACAGTCTTCCGGAGCACAGTCAATTCGCTGTGCCGCAAGAAGGAATATATCCGGAGCCGGTTTCCCATACTTTACTTCTTTCCCACTTGTAACTGCATCGAAATACTGTCTGATCCCCGCAATCTTCAGGTTACTCTCAATCTGTTCCTTCGTACTGCTGCTTGCCACTGCGATCTTCATTCCCTTACTTCGAAAATGTGAAAGTAACTCCTCGACTCCGGGTTTTTTTGGCACTTCCTTTTTCAGCCTTTCTCTGATGCGCTTCCGACACTCTTCAATCACCACCATACCATCTGACACTCTGTAATACTTCTCAATGATTCTACACATATACGGGCCACTGCTTCCTGTAATTTCTCTCGCAAATCCATCCGGAAGTACGACTCCATATTCCTCTGCAAGCTCATGCCATATCTTCTGAAAGATCTTTTCCGTATCGAACAGTACTCCATCCATATCAAAAATTGCGCCTTTACTCTTCATCTATCAACCTCTGCTTTCCGCTTATTCTTCCTCTTCCACTGTGTCTCTTAGTCTATCCAGTTTCCAGTGATAAGTCAAGGATTGCATTTTTGCTTTTTATTTATCATAATAAAAACAGCGATATCATACAGGGAGGTATACCATGTTCGATTATCATAAAATAAAAGACCCGAATTATTTTAAGGAAAATGCTCTTCCGGCACATTCTGATCATATTTGCTATCCGGATGACACAAGTCTGAAAAATCATAAAAATTCCAATCGTTTTCTTCTGAACGGTATATGGAAATTTTCTTATGGCAGAAACCCGGATGACACAATAAAGGGATTTGAAGCCGCAGATTATGACTGTAAAAACTGGGATGATATCAGAGTACCGGCCCATATTCAAATGGAAGGTTATGATATCCCGGCATATATCAATGCGCAATATCCGTGGGATGGACGAGAAGACATCTGGGCCGGTGAAATCCCGACCAAATTCAACCCTACCGCCAGCTATGTAAAGTATTTTACTGTTCCGGAAAATATGCAGGGCCATCCTATATATATCTCATTTCAAGGGGTAGAGAGCGGTATGGCCGTCTGGCTGAACGGCCAGTATATCGGCTATAGTGAAGACAGCTTTACTCCGACAGAATTCGAATTAACCCCGTACATTCAGGACAGTGAAAACAAACTGGCCGTCCAGGTATACAAGTGGACCAGCAGCAGCTGGACAGAAGATCAGGATTTTTTTCGTTTTTCCGGTATTTTCCGGGACGTATACCTTTTCACACACCCCAAAGTACACATCTGGGATATAAACATCCATACCCTCCTGGACGACACCTATCAGTCTGCAGACCTTGTAATTGATGTATCCGGCTGCGGGTACGGGCAGATTCAGGCAGAACTTCGCAGACTTCCTTCTGTGGAATCTCCAGCTTCTCAATACCTGAAAAACCACCCGGAAGCACCTGCTGCGGCATCGGCTTCCTTCGTTTTGAAGAATGGCTGCGGGCACCTATCTCTTCCTGTTCATAATGTTGACCTGTGGAGCGCGGAAGCCCCAAACCTTTACGAATTATTATTGCATGTGTACGATACAGACGGACAGCTCATGGAAGTCATCTCTGAATCTGTCGGTTTTCGCCGCTTTGAAATGAAAAACCATATCATGTGTCTGAATGGTAAACGGATTGTCTTCAAAGGAGTTAATCGCCATGAATTCAGTTCAAAAACCGGACGTGTACCGCAGGAGGACGAGCTTCTTCTGGATATCAAGACCATGAAACGTCATAACATCAATGCAATCCGTACCAGCCACTATCCAAACGATTCCCGGATCTATCAACTCTGTGACCGCTATGGTCTGTACCTGATCGACGAAAACAACATGGAATCACATGGCAGCTGGGATCCCATCGTCCGTGGACTGGCTGACTTAAGTCTGGCAATTCCCGGGGATCGCCAGGACTGGAAAGCCATGATGCTTGACCGCGTAAATTCCACTTACCAGCGAGATAAAAATCATCCGTCTATTTTAATCTGGTCCTGCGGCAACGAATCCTTTGGCGGTTCAGTCATTCGTGATATGGCCGGGAGATTCCGGTCTCTGGATCCTACACGTCTGGTTCACTATGAGGGGATCTGCAATGATCGACGTTATCCGGAAACCAGTGATATGGAGAGCCGCATGTATCCCTCCGCTGCCTTCATCCGGGAATACTTATCCAAACATCGCAAAAAGCCTTTTATCTGCTGTGAATATACACATGCAATGGGGAACTCCTGCGGTGCCATGCATAAATACACAGATCTGACTGACACGGAACCTTTGTATCAGGGTGGGTTCATCTGGGATTATGCCGATCAGTCCATCTATAAAAAGGATCGATACGGTAATGAATTTCAGGCATACGGAGGCGACTTCGGAGAACGGCCGACCGATTATAATTTCAGTGGAAATGGCATTGTATATGGTGGGGACAGAAGCCCGTCCCCTAAGATGCAGGAGATCAAATACAATTACCAGAATATTACTGCAGATATATCAGAAACTTCTGTTCTTATCACCAATAAGAACCTGTTTGTAAATACCAGTTGTTTTCATTGTATCGTTTCTCTTGCGAAAGACGGAATCACAGTCTGTCAGGCTGCACTGGATACAGACGTTGCACCGTTGTCCAGCAAAGAATACGAACTCCCGATCCGCAGAGCCACTGAGCCCGGGGAATATACGCTTACAGTTTCTTTTGTATTAAAAGAGGATACACTCTGGGAAAAAGCCGGCTATGAGATCGCCTTTGGTCAGACCGTATACACCGTTGCGGGATCCGATTCAAATTCCCTGGTATCCAAGTCTGTAACGGTCGTAAAAGGATGGGATAATATTGGCGTAAGCGGAGAAAATTTCGATGTGTTATTCTCCAGTTTATACGGCGGACTGGTCTCCTATCGCTATGGAGGAAAAGAAATGCTCGAAAGTATTCCAAAGCCAAACTTCTGGCGTGCACCGACCGACAACGACGAAGGAAATCAGATGATGGCAAGATATGGGCAGTGGAAGCTTGCAAGCCTCTATCCATCTCATAAAAACCCGGAAGCCAATACAGAAGCATCTCCTGTGGTAGAAGAACATGAAAATTCTGTAACCGTCACATTCAAATATTATCTTGCAACAAAACCAGTTGCTGACTGTCACGTTGCATACACGGTCTATGGAGATGGAACAATCGAAACCACGCTGACTTATGACCCGGTCGCAGAACTTGGCGATATGCCGGAATTTGGAATGATACTGAAGATCAATGCGGATTATGATCGTGTCGAATGGTACGGACTGGGACCTGCCGAGACATATTCTGACCGTCTCAAAGGCGCCAAACTTGGCATATACAAGAATAAAGTTCAGGACAATATTGCACGCTATATGGTCCCTCAGGAATGCGGCAATAAAGTCGGGGTTCGCTGGGCCAAAGTAACCGACAGGCTTGGACGCGGACTGTTATTCGAGGGGGACTGCATCAACTTTTCTGCGCTCCCGTGGACACCTCACGAGATAGAAAATGCGAGACATCCTTTTGAACTGCCACCGGTTCATTACACCGTAATCCGCGCTTCCATGCAGCAGATGGGCGTTGCCGGAGATAACAGCTGGGGAGCACGGGTACACCCGGAATATCTACTGGATATCCGTAAAAAAATGACATTTACATTTCGCTTCCGCGGTATTTAAATAAAAAAAGATTGTTGCAAAATAATTTGTTATTCTGTAATCCCATCCAATTTTCACAAGAACGCTTCAACGCTTACCCGCATACCCAGCTTTCTTGCGAAAATTGGACAGGGTCAGAATGACAGAAACATATTTCACAACAATCACTTTCTTCTATTTCCCGCTTTCATAATCAAAAGCATAATTAATAAAACAACCGGAAATACCAGTCCGACTCCCATACCTGCCCGGATGTTATCCCCTGCACTCTGTGTCACACGTCCGACGATTCCCGGACCGATACTTCCTCCCAGATCCCCTGCCATCGCAAGAAGTGCGAACATCGCCGTTCCACCTGCCGGAAATGTCTTCGACGCAATACTGATAGTGCCCGGCCACATAATCCCGACCGAAAATCCACAAAGGATACATCCAAGAAGGCCTGCCATCGGGTTTGCCGACAAGGAAGCAAGAAGATAACAGATCACACACAGAACTCCGGATCCTGTCATAAATTTCATCAGATCCATTCTGTCACCATATTTTCCGAAAATCACCCGATTTATCCCCATTGTCACGGCAAACATACATGGACCCGCCAGATCCCCTACCGTCTTTGAAAGTCCCAGAGTTGCTTCCGCATAGGCAGACGCCCACTGCGCCATAGAAAGTTCCGATGCACCGGAGCAGACCATTAAACACACCGCAATCCAGAACATCGGTTTTCGGAATAACTCTCGTATCCCCATTCCTTTTCCTTCATCCACCAGTGGTTCCATCGGACAGGTTGCGAAATTATAGATATTCACAGCCGGGATAAACGCCCATAAGACAGCCAGCCACCTCCAACTGTCGATTCCAAACACCGCAAAGAACAATGTAGAGATCACAATGGCCCCCACCGATCCCCAACAATAAAAAGAATGCAAAAGACTCATTGTCGCCTCTTTATTTTCAAACGGACACGCCTCTACAATCGGACTGCAGAGCACTTCAATCAGCCCGCTTCCAATCGCATATACAACGACACTCCCTATGATCCCAACAAACGGTTCCGGCAGAACATCCGGAAGAAATGCCAGCCCGATCAGCCCCGCCGCAGAACATATCTCCGAAGCAACAATACAGATACGATATCCGATTCTGTCCACAAATTTGGTACAAAAAAGATCTACCAGAAGCTGTGTAAAGAAAAAACATGTGGAAATCCAAGCAGTATTTCCAAGTGAAATATGATAATCACTGTGAAACTTCAAAAATAACAACGGGGCAAAATTCGCTGCGATCGCCTGTGTGACAACTCCCAGATAGCATGCTCTCTTTGTTTTTCTGTAATCAGGCATGATGGTTACTCCTTCCGTTAATCTTTTCGTTTCTATTACTTATCATCATTTCACACTTATTAGATCTGATTAACAATCTATATTCTACTGATTTTTCAGATTCAAGTCAACACACCATAAAATCAAGTCATCTACTTCATTGACACCTATACATTTCTAATTTTTATCCAAATTGACATTCTACAAGGATATTAGTACAATAGATACTAGATAATTAAGATAACTATAGTCGTGGATTGAAGGAGAAATCGTGTTCGACTTAAATGAATTTTTAATGAATTTAGATGAGATGTATGCCACAAATCCAAAAGATGTGGAGACATTCTTAAAATCAGGACTGGCAGAAGCGGATAAATGTATGGATGGGGCCGCTATGCTGACCATCTTAAATGAATTGATGGGTTATTACCGCGTGATGAGTCAACCAGAGGACTGCGAGTGGTGTATTGAAAAAGCGAGACGGATTGCGGATCAGCTTGGAATACAGGGAACTGTTAATTATGGAACGATGCTTTTAAATATCGGCACCGCACAGCGAGTGATGGGACAGATGGAAAAGGCAGAAGCAAGCTATCAGGAAGCTTATGACATTTTCCAGGAATGGCTGCATGATCCGGATTATCGAATGGCTACATTATATAATAATCGTAGTATCCTGTATGCCAAAACCGGTCGCCTTAGAGAGGCGAAGCAGGATCTGAAAGCGGCTATGCAATTAATCCAAAGGCTGGAACAGTCGGATGTGGAAATCGCAATTACTCATACAAATATTGGCAATCTGTGTTTTGCTTTGCAAGAGACGGACGAGGGACTTGCACATATGCAGGAGGCGACGGAGATCTTTGAACGGCAGGAAGGAAAGAAAGATCCGCATTATGCATCGGCGTTGTCCGGACTTGGGGAAGCGTATTTCCGCAAAGGGGAACTGGATCATTCAATCAATGTATATGAAAAGGCGCTCCAGGAGATTCTGGATAATTATGGAGAGAATGATTATTACCACGTGACTGCTCGTAATCTGGAACTGGTGCGGGATACAAAGAATCGTGTGGAAGCGATAAAAAATAAAAATCTGAAGGGAATGGATATTTCCAGAAAGTATTATGAGGCGTATGGAAAACCCATGCTGGAAAAGCAGTTTCCGAAGTATGTGAACCGGGTAGCCGCAGGCCTTGTTGGTGAAGGATCAGAATGCCTGGGATATGATGATCTGACATCAACAGATCATGATTATGGTCCGGGCTTCTGTCTGTGGCTTACAAGGGAAGATTATGAGGCAGTAGGGCAGGCCATGCAGCAGGCGTATGCAAAGCTTCCGAAAGAATTCATGGGATGCCCGGCGAGAAATACGACTGCTCAGGGAAATGGAAGAACCGGCGTAATCTGTATAGATGATTTTTACGCCAGATACACCGGATATCCGGAGGCTCCGGACCAGAATTCCAGAGCCGGCTTAAATGAGTGGATGTCAATTCCGATTCCGGCACTTAAGACGGTTACAAATGGAGAAATCTTTACCGATCCGCTGGGTGAATTTACCCGGCGAAGAGAAGATTTTTCAAATTATCCAGAGGGAGTAAGGCAACGCAAACTTGCGATGGCGCTTGGTGTTATGGCGCAGGCAGGGCAATATAACTATGGCCGTATGTGTAAGCGGAGCGATCAGGCAGCGGCCTGGCTGTGTATCAGTGAATTCGTGAATGCGGCGATCGAGACAGGCTATCATCTAAACCAGATGTATCAGCCCTTTTATAAATGGAAAATGCGTGGAATGGATGAATTTCACGTGTTAACAGGTATGAAAAAGCATCTGACAGAATTGATGGAAATGACTGGTGAAACAACAGAAAAGGTACAGAGCAAGATAGAGGAAATATGTGTAGAAGTGGTCAGGGAACTGAATCGGCAGAGATTGACAGATAATAAGGAAGCATTTCTGGAAATCCAGAAACAGGATATCCTAAGGAGGTTACAGCGTGATGGAAGATAAGGAACGGGAAGCATTGATAGACGAAGTGATTGACCGGGAATGGGAACAATTTCAGGGAGTGCACAACGAAGGGGGACGTGCCAGCTGTCAGGATGACCATGAGACATTTGCGATTATGCGTAAGAGTCAGTTCATGAACTGGACACAGGAACTTCTGGAAAGTTACCGCCAGGATTTGCTTGAAGCAAAGGAAAGGCATTGGAACCTGCTGACGGAAAAATATGCCCGTATGATGGAAAGTACCGCACCAAAGCAGTATGCAAAGTTTGCAGATGTGCTTCCGAAACGGAGTAAAGAGCGAATCCAGATTCAGGAAGAAATGATTGCCCAGCAGATACGGTGGGAAGAGGACTTTGCTGCCAGATACCCCGCAATCGCAAGTGCCGGTCGTGTGATTCATACATCGGAGGATACACCGTGGGATACTTCGATAGAGACCTATGCCAGAGGTGAAATCAGTACCTATTCGGACCGCACTGTTGGTCTGTTAAAAAAACTGTATGACAAGATGGCAGCTAATCATGAGAACCTCTCAGAAAAGACGCTGTGCAATATGACATCATTATATGGATATGGTTCATTAGAACAAGCCGAAGAAAGACAACGCAGGAAACTTTCACTTCTGCCAGAACCCCCAGCTGATTCATAGGATTATCTGCTAACGGTGGGCTTCCTCCGAGCATCAAGCGCCAGAGATACTATCAATCTTTGGACCTGGCTGCATAGTCAGTGATATCTTTGAGACAAATGTGTCAACCAATATTGACAATATCAGTTACTTTTTTGATGAAATCACTCACTCTCATTTTAGCCTCCTCCATACATATCATGGTTCACTTCTGCCTGATAATAATTACTGATTGTCAATGGCGCATTGTAAAGCGTTGTCAGAAGATATGCTTTGATATTCCCGACTTTTGTTGTGTTCCTGTGCAAACAGAAAAGCACATATTCAATATGCGAATAGTTGAGTTTCATAAAACGATTCTTTACAAGTGCCACAGGCTTGTCCACACCAGCAATCCGGATGGTACTGTCATCGGGCATCATCATCACTTCGACCATCAGTTCCACCAGCTCGTCAACATCTTCCTGCTCATGATATTTATATTCGATGCGTTCTTTAATCAATTCCCGGTAAATTTTCATCTCCTCAATCACATCCCTCTTATCAGGTGAAACAGGACTCCTTGATTGGATTTGATAAGATGGTATATTATCAGTCTCACTAAAATCAGTCTTGTTAATATCAGTCTTATTAGATTGTGATTTTGGAAACTCTTGAATTTCCATTTTCATCATTCCAGAGTTTTGATTTTCATAATTGTTGAATTTTGATTCTGGAAATTCTTGATTTGTGGTTTTCATCATTCCTGAATTGTGATTTTCACTATTCTTGAATTGTGATTCTGATAATTCCTGATTTGTGATTTTCACAATCTTTGAATGATGATTTTCACAATTCTGTGAAATCGCAGATTTTCCCCTCTGTTCTTCTTGCTTTTGCAAATTTGCAATTTCTTCCCGAAAATTACCTTCCGATTGCATATCTGCAATTTCCCCGGCATTTTCTCCCATTACAGTCTCTTCTGAAAAATACTCTTCCTGCTTCTGGACATTATCCGTTTTCATTAACTGGTTTGGGATTTCCTTTATCATAAAGTTTTTGACATAGATTACATTGGGTTTGCCAAGCCCCAGCCGCTTCTTTTCAATCAATCCTATGCCATTGCTGGTGTCCAGTTCCTTGATCAGCTTCACTGCCTTCTGTGTGCCACAGTTCATCAGTTCCGCAATTTCATCCACTGTAAAAATGATATATACCCGATCCTCATCGTCAAACCATCTGTTTTTTATACTAAGGCTCATACGGTCTAACATGAGACCGTATAAAACCTTTGCTTCACAGGAGAGAGATTTAAAGCATTCTGCAGTAAATAACACTTTTGGTACACAATAAAAGCTATACTGCTCAGCTTCCATCCCTCTAAAGTAATCAAACTGTATTTTCTGCATCTGCCAATCCCCCCTCTCTTTCTTCCTGCTTCCATTTATCCAGAAGCATGTAAATAACTTCCTCTATCTGTGCCTTTGTATAAGTTGGCGGGAAATAATCATTGATTTTCTTTGCAGAAATCGTCACATTAGCCTTTCCATTTTCTTTTCTCACCAGAATCGCATATATGCCGCCCTCTGTCAGTTCTCCAGACTCACTGTTTTGTTTTAGCTGCTCTGCCTGTATTTTAGATGGGAACATACCGCTGTTTGTAATCGCATTCACAAGCCATAATTGCTCCTGATGTTTCAGATAAGACAGCTTTTCTCCGATAACCATCGGAATCTTTTTCGCATCCACATAATCAAGTAATTCCTGAACCAATTCCGTAAGCCGTATGTATCTCTGAACCGTCCTGCCACTGTCACCTGCTGTTTCACCGACCAGATCTGCTGTATTTTTTTCAGCTTTACTTCCCTGATGCTTAATTGCCTCATATTTCATTTTATACGCATAAGCCTTTTCACTGGGCAGAATGTCCTCTCGTTGGATGTTCGTATCCACCATAATCACGGTTGCGGCATCATCATCCAAGTCCCTGACAATAACAGGCATCTCATCCAATCCAGCCAGCTCACAGGCTCTCCACCTGCGATGTCCAGCTATCACTTCATATCCATTTTCAGGATGTGGACGGACAATTCCCGGCATCAGAATCCCATACTTCTTGACACTTTCTACAGTTTCCTGCATCTTCTCATCATCAACCACTCGAAATGGATGGTCTTTAAAGGCGTGGAAAAGGTTAATGGGAACGGAGGTTACTACTTCGCCTGATGGCTGCTCATTTGTTCCAAATAAATCATCATAGGAAGTCAGCTTAATCTTCTGTGCGCTCTTACTCTTCATCATCAAGCACCTCCCCGGTCAGATAACGGTATCCTTCCGCCACAATACCTTTGGGATCATGGAGAAAGATGCTTTTGCCTTCTGCGGTAGTTTCTGCCGCCCTCACAGATAACGGTATACAATTTGCAAAAATATGAATCTGATTACCATAGACCTCCCTGATCTGTCCAGCAATATCTCTTGCAAAATTCGTTCTACGGTCTACTTTTGTGAATAAAATTCCCATAATAGAAAGTTGCGGATTTAACTTTCTATGTACCCGACCTATTGTTTTAATTAACTGCTGCAATCCTTTGACGGGAAGATATGCTGCTTCTACGGGAATAAGGACACTATCAGCCGCAACAAGGGCATTGATCGTAATCATCCCCAAGGATGGCATACAATCAATCAAAATGTAATCATACTGCTCTTTTACACTGCATAAATACTGTCTCAGTATCATTTCACGGCTCATCACATTTACAAGAGCTGTCTCTAAACCTGCCAATTCAATATTTGCCGGGATAAAATCAATTCCTTCCTCATGGTAGATAATTCCCTCTCCTGGTTCCAAATCCTCATCATTGATGACCTTCTCCATAATATTTACAAGTGTTACATCCAATTCGTCAGGTTCTCTGATTCCAAGGCTGACCGCCATGCTTCCTTGTGCATCCGCCTCTACAAGCAGTACTTTTTTACCTTCTCTTGCCAGACCGATACCTAAATTAACACAAGTTGTTGTTTTTCCGACTCCACCTTTTTGATTTGCGATTGCGATTACTCTGCACATATACTTTCCTCCTGCTTTACTTTTCTTCTTTTTCTACTTCTGCATAAACACGAAAATATTTATTGGTTCCTTTGTTGGCGAAAGGCTCTGAAACCTCCTGAACATTCACTTCTTCATGCCGTTCCAGAAGCCCCTTAAACCATCGAATATCCCTTAGTGTGCCTTGAAGTCTAATTTTCAGCATACATATCCTCCCAATCTACATATGAGCAATACTCCGGATAACGGATTTTGATAGCCTCCCAGAAATATCTTGCATATCCACAGCAGAATAAATCTTCAACTGTATAACACCGGCATTCTTTTACCTGTTCTTCTGCATCATCATAATCATTGACACTGGGAGTTCCATTACAATAAAGATTAAATGCCATCCGGACAATCTTTTCACTGCCACTGGTCTGCCAGCCTTCCTGCAGGCACTCTGTTTTCACATAACCTGTTTTAAAATCATAAATTCTATTGGCATTTTCCTTCGTGTCTCTGTCAATCCCAAGACAATATACTAATGCCTTATGGTATACATCCCGGTATCTGCACTTCGGTAGATATTCCATATAAAATTTTTCATGTTCCTTGTTTTTGAAAGTAATTGTGCAAGAATCATTTTTCTCTGCTCTTAACGCTGTGTTTGCCATTTTCTTTTCCTCCTGAAATTCATTTTTTTAATTTAAAAAGGCACTTCATTTTGAAATGCCCTAATATAAAAAATAGGGACACTCGTTCTC
>NZ_JAFBIZ010000041.1 GCF_021531995.1 Faecalicatena contorta | reverse complement strand
CAGGAAGAGAGCCGGATACAGATCCAAGAAGTTTAAGAGCAAGAGTATTACCAAGAGAGAAAGAAGTACTCAGAGATACTTATTATTTGATTGACCGTAAAGCAGGTCCGTCCAAACGTCTGACATGTGGACATACTACGATATATCCAACAGGAACCACAACAGGTCATGCACATGATGATATGGAAGAAATCTACTACTTCATCTCCGGTGAGGGAATTATGGTAGTTGGAGAAGACAGATTCCCGGTAAAAGCAGGTGATGCTTGTTATGTACCACCAGGAGAATATCATACAACTATTCAGACAGGTATCCTTCCATTGACATTTGTATGGAACACATGCCTGGTTGACGGAGACGAAGAGTAATGATCTGATATACACATGAGGTGATTGAGTATGAAACAGTATGTTGCAGCGATGGATATCGGCACAAGCGGATGCAAATCTATCATTGTGGACGATGAAGGCCAGGTAGTATCTTCTGTTATTGAAGAGTATCCTTTATATTCACCAAAGCCGGGCTGGAATGAACAGGATCCGATGGACTGGTGGGTAGGTGCGTATACCAGCCTTCATAAAGCAATTGACAAGAGCGGAATCGATGCAGGAAATATCAAATCGCTTAGTTTTTCCGGACAGATGCATGGCCTGGTTGCCATGGATAAGGACGGAAATGTGATTCGAAGAGCATTCCTCTGGAATGATCAGCGCTGTGCAAAGCAGTGTCAGGATCTTCTGCAGGATCTTGGAGGATTTGAAGAACTGCGTCGTTATACGAACAATAATATGCTTCCCGGATATCAGGGAGGAAAGATTCTGTGGCTGAGAGAAGTTGAGCCTGAGAATTATCAGAAGATGAAAAAAGCAATCCTTCCAAAGGACTATCTTCGTTATCAACTGACAGGGGAATATTGTACAGATGCATCTGATGCATCCGGAACAGGACTCTTTGATGTGGAAAAACGAGAATACAGCTGGGAATTACTGGATAGACTGAATCTTCCCCGAGATCTGTTCCCGCCGGTGGTAGAATCCAGTGAAGTAACTGGTGTTGTGACAAAAGAGGCAGCAGAACTTACCGGATTGAAACCGGGTACACCGGTTGTAGGCGGCGGTGGTGACAGTGTGATTCAGACGACTGGTATGGGGCTGATCCGTGAAGGAATCCTTGGCCTGACTCTGGGTACCGGAGGAATTGTTGCGATGGGAATGTCACAGTACATTGAAAATCATGATAAAACATTACAATTCTTCTGTAATAATCAGAAAGATCTGTATCATGTAATGGGTGTTATGCTTGCATGTGGCGGAAGCTATCAATGGTACAGGAATACATTCTGTAAAGGTGAGATGGCAGAGGCAAAAGCACAGGGACTGGATCCATATGATATCCTGAATCAGGGTGCAGAAGCATCCAGACCGGGCTCCAAAGGCCTGATCTATCTTCCGTATCTTTCCGGAGAACGTGCGCCGTATACAGATCCGAACTTAAGAGGATGCTTTATCGGAATGACACAGAGTCACTGCAAAGGTGATATTACCAGGTCCGTAATGGAAGGCATCGGATATGGAATGAAGCAGATCGGAGAAGCAATTCTTCAGTTAAAACCAGTAGCACTTGACAGAATTATCGTATCCGGCGGCGGAAGCAGAAGTAATCTGTGGCGTCAGATTCTGAGTGATATCTTCCAGCTTCCGGTGTATACGGTTAGCGGAGCAAAAGAAGGCGGCGCTTATGGTGCATGTCTGGTTGGCGGTGTCGGTGCCGGTATCTGGAAAGATCTAGATGACGCCTGCTCAACAATGAAGGTGATGACCGAGAATCTTCCAAATCCGGATAACAAGGCTGTTTATGAAGAAATGTATCATATCTATTCTGATATGGTTCCGACATTAAAGAATCAGTTTGATCGGCTTTCAGAAATATAGGCATAATAATAGAAAAAGTGAGGTGGCGAAATGAACCAGATAGATAACTTATCAATTAATGCAATTCGAGTTCTGTCCGCGGATGCGATTCAGAAAGCCAAGTCAGGACATCCTGGTCTGCCGCTCGGTGCTGCACCTATCGCTTATGAGTTATGGGCACACCACATGAATCATAATCCGGCGAATCCGGACTGGCGCAACAGAGACCGTTTTATTCTCTCCGGCGGACATGGATCCATGCTGTTATATTCTCTTCTGTATCTTTACGGATATGGAGATATGACACTTGATGACCTTAAGGAATTCAGACAGTTGAATTCCAAGACTCCGGGACATCCGGAATACAGACATACAATAGGCGTTGAAGCGACAACAGGACCTCTTGGCGCTGGTATGGGTATGGCTGTAGGTATGGCAATCGCTGAAAAACATCTGGCTTCGGTGTTTAATAAAGAAGGATATCCGGTGATCGATCATTATACTTATGCTCTGGGCGGAGACGGATGTATGATGGAAGGTATCTCATCAGAGGCATTTTCATTGGCGGGAACACTGGGATTATCAAAATTGATCATTCTGTACGATTCTAATAATATTTCAATTGAAGGATCAACGGATCTTGCATTTACCGAAGATGTACAGAAGAGAATGGAAGCGTTTGGATTCCAGACACTGGAAGTAGCAGACGGCAATGATATTGATGCAGTCGGAAAAGCAATTGAAGAAGCAAAAGCAGATAAAGAACGTCCTTCTTTCATCACTATTCATACAGAGATCGGATATGGCTGTCCGAATAAACAGGGAAAAGCAAGTGCACATGGAGAACCTCTGGGTGAAGATAATGTAAAAGAGATGAAGGAAACTCTGGGCTGGCCTTCTCAGGAGCCATTCTATGTTCCGGATGAAGTATATGCACACTATAAAGAATTAAGAGACGCTCTCTCTGTAAAAGAAGATGAGTGGAATAAGATGTATGCAGAGTACTGTGAAAAATTCCCGGAGATGAAAGAACTGATGGCACAGTATTTTGAATGCGACTGTGAAGCAATCTTAAAGGATAATGAAGAGTTCTGGAAGAGAGGCGAGAAGCCGGAAGCAACCAGAGCAATTTCCGGAAGAATTCTGAATACGATTAAGGATATCGTTCCGAATCTCATGGGAGGTTCTGCAGACCTTGCTCCTTCTAATAAGACATATCTGAGTGATAAGGGAGACTTCGCAGCAGATTGTCCGTCTGGAAGGAATATGCATTTTGGTGTAAGAGAGCTTGCAATGGGAGCAATTGGAAATGGTATGATGCTGCATGGAGGACTGCACAGTTATGTTGCAACATTCTTTGTATTCAGTGATTATATTAAACCAATGGCACGTTTATCTTCTATTATGAAAGTTCCGATGACTTATGTATATTCTCATGACAGTATCGGTGTTGGAGAAGATGGACCGACTCATGAGCCGATCGAACAGCTTGCAATGCTTCGTGCTATGCCGAACTTCCATGTATTCAGACCATGTGATGCAGTTGAGACAGAGGCTGCATGGTACAGTGCATTAACATCAAAAGAAACACCGACTGCGATCGTACTTACCAGACAGAATCTGGCACCAATGGCAGGCAGCAGCAAAGATGCACTGAAGGGTGGATACATCCTGGAAGACTGTGAGGGAACACCAGATCTGATTTTGATTGCAACTGGTTCCGAAGTAGAGCTGGCAGCAGGAGCTAAGAGTATTCTGGAAGAAAAAGGCAAAAAGGTACGTCTGGTATCTATGCCGTGTATGGATCTTTTTGAAGAACAGACGGATGAATATAAAGAGATGGTTCTACCAAAGAGCGTGACAAAGAGAGTGTCTGTAGAGGCTTTGTCTACGTTTGGCTGGGATCGTTATGTCGGACCGGAAGGAAAGGCAATCGGTATGACAACCTTTGGCGCAAGCGGACCATACAAGACATTGTTTGAATATTTTGGATTTACAGTAGATGCAATTGTAGAAGCAGCAGAGAGTCTGTAAATTCGATATAGAATATGATAATATAAAAGGCAGGTTCTGAGAATCTGCCTTTTTGATATAACAGGAAATTCTTCTGGAATTACCCGTTATATCAGATGCACGGTTCATTAATGAGGAGGATGATGGATGGGGAAATATGCTGAATATGTCTGTGATCTGCACGGTCATACCAGTCGCTCTGACGGAAGTGACACTCCGCTGGAATATCTGCAGCATGCAGCAGAAAGAAAGATGAAGATTGTGGCAATCACAGATCACGACAGGATTCCGCCCGAGACGATCGTGACGGAAAAAGGGGAGACCCGGATTACAGATTATGCAAAATCACTGGGGCTGATATTACTGAAGGGGATAGAGATCTCCTGTGAAACCGATATTGAAGATGTTCATCTGGTGTGTTTTGGATGTGACTGGAAAAGTGAGTATTTCCGTGAACTGGAAGCATACACTGTAAGAAGTAAGATGAAAAGCTACAAAGAGCTTGTGAACCGTCTTTCCGGGATCGGAATGAAGATGTCCTGGGAAGAACTGCTGCAGAATCATGGATGTCCGATTGAGGAGACAGAGATTCAGAAGAAGCTGATTTTTAATCTTATGGCAGAAAAAGGGTATACCAGAGACTGGAGCGAGGCGAAGCTTTTTGTGAAAAACACACCAGAGCTCCAGATACAGAGAGAAAAACCGACTGCAGTATCTGTAATTCAGGAAGTTCATCGTCAGGGAGGTATCGTTATCCTTGCACATCCATATCTGATCAGTGAGTATGTCCGTTACAACGGGATGGTCATAAAAAGGAAAGAGCTGATAGATTCTCTGATTGATGCAGGTCTGGACGGCATAGAGGGACGATATACATATGATAAGACGAGTTATGCCGGAACACTTACGAAAGAAGAGATCTATCAGGCAATCAATCAGAGATACCAGAGAAGGATTTCGATCATATCCGGAGGATCGGATTACCATGGCGATCAGAAAAGAGGCGTACAGAATCCGAGAGAGATCGGAGAGTGCGGGCTGACGGAACAAGAATTTTACCAGAATGAACTACTTGTAAAGCTTCTGTGATTGCATAAAGACTATACTTTATGGGTGAATAGAGGAAATGGGGACCATGGGATTGTTGTAACAACCCCATGATCGTGGAGCTTATGAATCGAGTTCTTTGAACCTGGGAATCTCTATGACTTTGCCTCCGGCAAGTGCAGACTGATGTGCACAGATTCCTAGTCCGGTCCAGTATGCACCAAGAATATCATCAACAATTGGCTTACGGTTTTCGATGACAGATCGTACAAATTCATGCACCATATGTGGATGGGAGCCACCGTGTCCTCCGCCCTGTTTGAAGGAAAGATGCATGTTTTCATCGTTGTAGATGGTTTCGGTAGTAAATCCCGCAATTTCTTCCGGAAGACGATAACCGTAATCAGGAATCTGGATGCGCTGCTCGACGATCTCGCTTCCGCGGTTGAATCGTTCCGGATCAGAATCCAGATCAATCATATCCTGCTGCAATTCCCCGGTTCGGGTATACAGCACCGGGGATTCATCTGCCAGCTGTTGCCATTCAAAGCTCTTATTTTCGCCATATACGCGGAAGCATTCAGAATAGCTCCTTGCAACGCCATATAAAAAACGCTCAACTTCAATTGTAACGTCGCTGTCTTCCAGAGATATCATGGCTGCTTCAAATGCATAAGGACAGCCATATTTTTCTTTCAAGTTGTCGCGCACTTTGCCGGATCCTCTGGCATATACGGCAGAGGGATATTGGCCAAGCAGCATGAGGCATGGACCAATCGCATGTGTCGGATGCATCAGTGGTGGATAACCCTCCCAGTAGGATGGCCATCCTTCCATATCCTGATAATGGGCACAGCTCATATACTGGATTTTTCCCAATTCTCCTTTTTGGTACAGATCCTGTACATAGAAAAATTCTCTGCCAAATACAGTGGTTTCCAGAAACATATACTGCTTTCCGGACTTTTTCCTGGCTTCAATGACGGCATACAGTTCATCCAGGGACATTCCCATTGGAATGGTGCATCCGCAGTGCTTTCCGGCATTCAGTACACGAATGGATAATTCTGCGTGTGTTGCAGGCGGGGTGACGATGTGGATGGCGTCGACTTCCGGATCATCCAGCATTGGCTGGATGTCTGTAAAGCATTCGTCTTCGCGGAATCCGAATTTTTCCTGTGCAATCTTAAGAAGTCTCTCGTCAGTATCAGCAATGACAACGGATGCGACATCCGGATGTTTTTTGTAGATTGCGACAAATTCCATACCGAAACTGATACCTACAACACCGATTTTTAGCTTTTTATTCATAGCAAATCTATCTCCTTTGGTTATGTATTATTGTGAAGGAAGAGTCCGGCGTTTTTCCAGTTCTTCCTGAATTTTTGGCATCATGGAATCCAGCCTGAAGAAGCGGATCAGCAAAATGACTGCAATACACAGAATGATGGGGATCCAGATGAAACTGATCTGGATGCTGGTCAGTGCAGATGCAGTCTGTTTCTGATTGGCAACATATCCACCTGCTTTGAGAAGATGACCCAGAATGGAACTGCTGGCTCCCATTGCTGTATTGGAGAGAAAACCGGAACATGCAGTGATCATACCGGCAATGTTTTTGCCGCTTGTGTATTCGCAGTAATCTATGACGTCCGGGCAGATTGCAAAGAAAGTTGCCTGGATCAGATACATACCGCAGCCTGTGATGACAAGTCCGCACATCAGGAACGCAGGAGTGTCTCCTGCAATATATATGAGCATGGTTCCGGCGATATAGATGACCGCTCCGGCAATTACAGAATTTCTTTTTCCGAATTTACCTGTAATATATGGAAGAAGCAGTAGTACAGGAAGACCCGAAAAGGTACCGAGAATGCCGATGGTAGGAATCAGCTCAACTCTTTCCAGATTGTAGGTAAAGTAATAGATGATCGAAGTGCTTCGGATATTGAACATGGAGAAGTAACAGAAACCAAGCAAAAACATGACCAGACACTGAGAGTTCAGAGACTGGAAATCCTTTCGAATGGAAGATTTTTCGCCTTTTGAGGAAGGACGGATCACTTCTTCAGTATTTTTAAATGTGACAAAGAAAAGGAATGCAGCTGTCAAAGCATAGATGGAGACTGTAACCAGATATCCATGTCTGGGATTTCCGTTTCCAAAGTAATGTACCAGAGGGGTAGTAAATGTTGTAATTATGGTAGCAGCGATCATGGAAAAAATCATACGGATTGTAACCAGCACCGTACGCTCTTGCGAATCTGATGTCAGAGTCGGAAGAATTGAGGTGAGCGGAATATTCACAAGCGCATAGATGAAGCTAAGAAGCACATAGGATAAAAAGGCATAGATGATTCGACTGTTTCCGTCAAGCGGTGGAGCATAGAAGACTGCAATGGTGACAAGACCAAGCGGTATAGCTCCAAATAAAAAGTACGGTCTGTTGCGTCCCCAGCGAGTATTGGTACGGTCGATGATCAGGCCTGCCAGGATATCCAGAAATCCTTCTATTATCTTTGTAAGGAACATCATAGTTCCTGCAACTGCGGCACTGATTCCGAAGACATCTGTGTAGAAGATCATCAGATAAGATGCCACCATTGAAAAGATTAATGTACATGCAAGGTCGGCAACGCCGTAGCCAATTCGCATTCTCCATTTTCCCATTTCCAATTATCCTCCTGTTCATATCCCATAAACTGATTCTTTTCTTATTGTAGCAGGGAAATGTATGGAAGTATTCCCTTTTCTTGACTGAAAGTTGTCATTATTTGTCCGGATACATGTAAAAAAGCCCGTAAAACTAAGTTTTATGGGCTTTCTGATATTGCTTGGGTGTTGTGTGGTATTGTTTTCTGAAATATTGTATGAATGATTTTACATTGGCAAAACCGTTGTTGAAGGCAATTTCTGTCATTGTATTTTCTGTGTTCACCAGTTCATCCCGGGCTTTCTGTACACGATACAGAGCCAGACATTCGGAATAATTGATGCCGGTAAGCTGCTTGAACTTCCTGGAGAAATATGCCGGAGACATGTTTGCCTGATCTGCAATCTGTGTAAGCGATATCTGCTGAGAATAGTTTTCTTCCATGTATGTGATGGCGTTTTGTATCTGTATTGCTTTTCTGGCGCTTTTGTAATCGTAATAATATGGATTTTCTTCCAGACAATGCTCGAGTAACAGACTTCCTGTCTCTAAAAGCAGCGCACCGATCTTCATCTCATAATAGGGTTTTTTTGCGGCATAGAGATCTGCAATCTGCAGGATTCGGGTACGTATTTGGGGAAGAATGTCTGCCCGTCCGGTCAGAGATAACTGATACTTCGGAAAATCAGGGCAATATTTGGTGAAAAAATCATAATCCCATTGAATAGTAATTAATCTGATCGGTACAGAATCGTCAGGGGTATCTCCAGAATGTATTTTTCTGCTGTTGATGATACACATATCTCCGGAAGTCAGTATGGAAGATCTTCCATCGACGATGGAGAGGGAAGTACCGGACAGTATGAGATTGAGTTCTATATCCTTGTGCCAGTGAGGAGGAACACGGAAGTTATCTCCGGACAGCGTCTGCGGCAGGATTTTCGCCGAAAGATTGTTGTGGTGGACAATTTCTTCCATTTTTATAGGCTGTATCATAATAAAAGGCACCTCTCTTTCTGTAATCTGCCTTATCTGACAAAACACATGTGTATATTATAGCATTGCGATGAATAAATTTTGTGGAAAATGTTAAGAAAAACACATATTTGTTAAAAAAATAATGTAAATACATATGTCTTGTCACATGTAAATAACAGTGATATAATAGGAAAAGTTTGAGTTAAGAGGAGAAATGATTATGGATATTGTTGATCAGATTAAAAAATTAAAAAAAGAGAAAAATGCAGTGATTCTGGCACATTATTATGTGAGACCGGAGGTACAGGATATCGCAGATTATATCGGAGATTCTTTTTATCTCAGTAAAGTGGCTGTCAGTCTGAAGGAACAGACAATCGTATTCTGCGGAGTGGGCTTTATGGGTGAAAGCGCCAAGACTCTGAATCCGGAAAAGACGGTGCTGATGCCGGATCTTGGAGCAGACTGTCCGATGGCACATATGGCGGATGCAGAGACGATACGAAAGATGCGTGATACATATGAGGATCTGGCAGTTGTATGTTACATTAATTCTACTTCAGATCTGAAACAGTATTCTGATGTGTGTGTAACTTCTGCCAATGCAGTCAAGATTGTAAAAGCACTTCCGAATAAGAATATATTCTTTATTCCGGACAGAAATCTGGCACATTATATAGCAGAACAGGTTCCAGAGAAGCATTTTGTGTATAATGAAGGGTTCTGTCCTACACATGAAAGAATAGAGGCTGAAGATGTACTGAAAGTAAAAGCAGAGCATCCAGAGGCAAAGATACTGTCACATCCGGAGTGCAGAGGTGAGATCCTGGAGCTCTCTGATTATATCGGAAGCACATCCGGAATCATTAAGCATGCAACAGAGAGTGAAGATCAGGAATTCATCATCTGTACAGAAGAAGGCGTTTCATACAAATTACATAAAGATAATCCGAATAAGAAGTTTTATTTTCCGGAGTCTGTTCCGACATGTCCGAATATGAAGAAAAACTCATTAGAAAAGATTCTGCATGTTCTTGAGACCGGTGACAATGAGATTCATGTCACAGAAGAGCTTCGTGAAGCGTCCAAAAAGCCGCTTGAGCGGATGCTGGAACTTGCAAAATAGATTCTTTCCGGAATCTGGAGGGTAGATATATGATAATAGATGCAGACATTGTTGTAGTAGGAAGTGGGGTAGGAGGACTGTTCAGTACACTGAATCTGCCGAGAGATCAGAAGATTGTACTGATTACGAAATCTGACCTCGAGAGCAGCGATTCATTTCTGGCACAGGGAGGAATCTGTGTACTCAGAGATGAAGAAGATTATGACAGCTATTTTGAAGATACAATGAAGGCCGGACACTATGAAAACCGGAAAGAATCTGTAGATATCATGATTCGAAGTTCGCGTGATATTATCAAAGATCTGGTTGATTATGGTGTGGAATTCGAAAAGAAAGATGGAGAGTTTGCTTATACAAGAGAAGGAGCGCATTCAAAACCGAGAATTCTGTTCCATGAGGATGTGACGGGAAAAGAGATTACAAGCAAGCTCCTTGCACAGGTGAAAATGCTTGATAATGTAGAGTTGTATGAATATACAACGATGACGGATATTATAGAAAAAGAAGGAAAATGTACTGGTATCATTGCTGTATGCGGCCAGGAAACACTGGAGATTCACGCCGGAGATACGATTCTTGCAAGTGGCGGAATCGGAGGAAGATATCAGCATTCCACGAATTTTCCGCATCTGACAGGAGATGCACTGGATATAGCCAAAAAACATGGTGTTCGACTGGAACACCTGGATTATGTGCAGATACATCCGACGACACTGTATTCGAAAAAGCCGGGAAGAAGGTTTTTGATCTCTGAATCTGTACGTGGAGAAGGCGCAGTGTTATACAATAAAGAGAAAGAGAGATTTGTGAATGAATTGCTTCCACGGGATGTTGTAACGGAAGCGATCCGGGAACAGATGAAAAAAGATGGAACGGACTATGTATGGCTTTCGATGGAAAATATTCCGAAAGAAAAGATATTAAAACATTTCCCGAATATCTATCAGCATTGTCTGGAAGAAGGTTATGATGTAACAAAGGAGTGCATACCGGTCGTACCGGCACAGCACTACTTTATGGGTGGTATCTGGGTGGATTCTGACAGCAGAACTTCCATGGAGCATCTGTATGCGGTGGGGGAGACCAGCTGCAACGGTGTACATGGAAAAAATCGACTGGCAAGTAATTCGCTGCTGGAAAGTCTGGTGTTTGCGAAAAGAGCGGCTTCTAAAATCCAGAGGGATCATGTAATATAAAAACAGAATCGCAATAGGGCAAGAAGGAGAAAAACTTATGAATACAATCACAATGAAATTACAGGCAGATCATCTGATCATGGAAGCGTTGAGAGAAGATATTTCCAGTGAGGATGTAACAACGAATGCAGTGATGAAAGAAGCGGTTCCGGGAGAAGTGGATCTGATCTGCAAGCAGGATGGAATTATTGCCGGACTTTTGGTGTTCCAGAGAGTATTTGAACTCCTGGATGAAAATGTAGAAACAGAATTTTATTGTAAAGATGGAGATACGGTTTCCAACGGACAGTTGATGGGGAAGGTAAGAGGGGATATCAGAGTCCTGCTGTCAGGAGAAAGGGTCGCTCTTAACTATCTGCAGAGAATGAGTGGAATTGCAACATATACGCATTCAGTCGCAAGTCTGCTGGAAGGAAGCAATACAAAGCTTCTGGATACGAGAAAGACAACTCCGAATATGCGGATATTTGAAAAATATGCGGTACGCGTCGGCGGCGGTTATAACCATCGCTACAATCTGTCTGACGGAGTTCTGTTGAAGGATAATCATATCGGAGCAGCGGGAAGTGTGACAAAAGCAGTTCAGATGGCGAAAGAATATGCTCCGTTTGTCCGGAAGATAGAAGTGGAAGTTGAGAATCTTGAGATGGTTAAAGAAGCAGTAGAAGCAGGTGCAGATATCATTATGCTGGATAATATGTCGGCAGAAGAGATGAAAGATGCCATACGTCTGATTGATGGAAGAGCGCAGACGGAGTGTTCCGGCAATGTGACCAGAGAGAATATCGGAAAGCTTACGTCTCTTGGTGTAGATTATATTTCCAGTGGAGCATTGACACATTCTTCACCAATTATGGATATATCTTTAAAGAATCTTCATGTTGTATTATAATAGTAGGATCAGGAAATATATGGAGGTGACGACGGAAGAATGACGGGTACAGACAGAAGAAAACAGATTGTTCAGCAGATAAAGGATAGCCAGGTGCCGGTCTCGGGAACGAAGCTTGCCTCTGCCTATGGAGTAAGCCGTCAGGTAATCGTACAGGATATAGCATTGATACGTGCTGCAGGTTATGATATTATTTCTACCAATCGAGGTTATATTCTGAATACAGTACAATCAGCCAGCAGAATGTTCAAGGTACATCATACGGATGAGCAGTTGGAAGAGGAACTGAATGCGATCGTTGATCTGGGAGGGTGTGTGGAAAATGTCATGATACATCACAGGGTCTATGGTACGATGGAAGCTTTGCTAGGCGTGAATTCCAGGAGAAAGACAGCGGAATTTTTGGAAGATATCCGGCAGGGAAAGTCCAGTCCGCTAAAAAACATCACATCGAATTATCATTATCATCGTGTGAGTGCGGACAGCGAAGAAACGCTGGATCTGATTGAAGAGGAACTGAAGAAACGGGGATTTCTTGTGGCAACAACACAGGAGGTCGTATAAAGTCATAAGGGATTGTTGCAAAATCATTCGTTATTCTTTGCGACAATCTCTTTCTGTGCTTAAGATCCGGCACCGAACAATGTCCGGGAATAGTTCACTCAGCAGATTCGGCTTGTCTGAAAAGTAAGTTTTATCAAAATAGATTGTCTTGTCATTATCAAACAATGCAGTATAGAATATTTCTGTTTCAACAAGATCTTGAAACATATGACTTCCATACGAGAGTTCAGGCATGTATCCAACCTCTCGATCCGACATTTCACAGATGGCGCAGAAATGGTTGATCTCCGCAAAACTTACAGGTACACCAAGTTCCGGAGAAGAAGTCCCGATTCGTCCAGGTGCAAACAGCATCAGCTTGTATTCGCATTTTCGGAAGTAATGGTTGATGTTACCGATGATATGTGCAATATTCGGTTTTTTCTTGTAAGGACATTGATAATATGCTCTGGAATCGACCCATACAACATAGTCGATCTTTTCGGCTCTGGAGCCACCCATAGAAGAGTCGGAGGCATGGAAGACTGTACGGGAGGCAGGCAGAACAGGTACATTGACTTCGTCTCCCCGGCTTCCGATCTGAAGTGGTCTGCACTGCAGCAGATTAAAGACAAATTCGCCATCTGCATTGCTGTTGATTGTAAATTCAATATCAACCGGATAATCATAGGCCTTCTGAAGCGTCTGAAGCAGCGATTTCATGCAGTCTGTAAATTCTGCGTTTTGTCAATATATTGAAGATTATGGTAATGAAAAATACGACTTGAAAAATCAATGGGGAACAACTAGAATAGACATATTAGATTAAAATAAAAGGAAGGATTATAAATGAATGGAATTGTTGATAGATGTGTTGATTGATACTTGCCTGGACTGCCTGAAAATGCTTCCTTTTTTATTTGCGGCATTTTTGATGATTGAAGCATTGGAGCATTATTCCAGTGATTTCTCTGCAAAACTGCTTGCAAAGGTAGGAAAAGCAGGCCCTGTGGCCGGAGCGGTTGTTGGCTGTGTCCCACAGTGCGGATTTTCCGTGATGGCAGCGAATCTGTATGCGGGAGGGATTATCTCTGTGGGAACACTGTTGTCCGTATTTGTGGCAACCTCTGATGAAGCGATACTGATCATACTCGGGCAACCGGAATATGCCGGGAAAGTGTGGACTCTACTGGTGACAAAAGTTGTAATAGCCATTGTGGCAGGATATGCGACGGATCTGTTTCTGAAAGACAGGATATCCGTACCCAAGGAAAATGGCAATCTGTGTCATGACTGTGGCTGTCACAGAGAACATGCGGGGATTGTAAAGCCTGCGTGGAATCATACAGTGAAAATGACTGTATATCTTCTGGTATTTACGGGAATATTAAATCTGTCTATCGAATTAATCGGAATTGACCGGTTATCGACATTGTTGCTTGGAGATACGATATTTCAGCCAATGATTGCTGCTGTAATCGGACTGATTCCAAACTGTGCGGCATCCGTGATTCTCACACAGTTGTATCTGAGCGGTGCTATCTCATTTTCCTCGGTGATTGCCGGACTCTGTACAGGAGCAGGAATCGGACTGGTGGTATTGTTCCGCATGAATCATAATAAAAGCGAAAATTTTAAAATCCTGGGGGTATTATACGTCACGGCAGTGATAGCTGGTATGATACTTGAACTGATTTTGTGAAAAACTTGACAGAAAGATGCAAAAAGGATATGATTGAATAAAGGAGAGCAAAGCGGCGGAGATGTCTGTAAGAGATAGTCTGCCGCTTTTTCTATAGATAGTTTATGTCAAATGATCAAAGGAGTAAAGAAGATATGACAACAAATAAAAGTAAAGTGGTAATTGTCGGATGTGGTCTGGTTGGGTCATCTACGGCTTTCAGTCTGCTGACACAGGGAGTCTGTGATGAGATTATGATGGTAGATATCAATCAGGAAAAAGCATTAGGGGAAGTGCTGGATCTCAAGGATTGTGTGGAGTACCTGAACAGAAATACCAAAGTATATCAGGGAAATTACGAAGATTGTGGGGATGCAGATATCATTGTGATTACGGCAGGAGCACCTCCAAGACAGGGACAGTCACGGTTAGATACGCTGGAAGTATCTGCAAAGATCACGCAGTCGATCGTAAAGCCGATTATGGAAAGTGGATTTGACGGCATTTTCCTGATCATATCGAATCCGGTTGATATTATCGCGCATTATGTACAGCGCCTGTCCGGACTTCCCAAAAACCAGGTGATCGGTACAGGTACAGCACTGGATTCCGCACGACTGAAGAACTTTATTGCAGAACTGATTCACGTGGATCCGAGAAGTGTGTATGCATTTTCCATGGGAGAACACGGGGATTCGCAGATGGTGCCATGGTCTGCAGTAACAGTGGCGGGGAAACCATTTTATGATATTATTCGTGATAACCCGGAGCTCGTCGGAGATGTGGATCTGGACAGTCTGGTTATGAAAACGGCACAGGAGGGCTGGGAAATTCTAAACAGGAAGGGAACTACTTATTATGGAGTTGCAACGACTGCTGTCGGTGTGATCAAGGCGATCCTTCATAATGAGAACCGTATTATTCCGGTATCTACACTGCTGGAAGGAGAGTACGGAGAGAAAGATGTATACTGTGGAGTTCCGGTTGTTCTGAACAGAACAGGAGCGTCTGATGTGCTGGAGATTCATATGACGGGCCAGGAGCTGACCAGATTTAAAGAATCTGCAAAGGTTATTCGGGAATATACGCATAAAATTATGGAATTTTAGCTTATAATTGCATTTTCCAGATATTGTGATATAATAGTCAGGTCTAGGTGACGAAGCTTAGGACAGTGAGGAGGAATTATAATGGCTACAAAGAAAGCAACATCAGTAACCCCGGAAACCGAAACTGTAAAGGAAACAGCAACAAAAGCAACAACAGAGGATAAGGCACCTGAGAAGAAAGCACCTGCGAAGAAAGCAACAACTACAAAAAAGACAACGACGAAAGCGACAACTGCTAAAAAACCTGCGGCAAAGAAGACTGCAGCAAAGAAAGAAATGAAAGTAAGCACTGTTGTTCAGTACGGAGGAAAAGAAGTCGAAGAAAAGGATATCATTGCCGGAGTGAAAAAGGCGTGGACAGCTTCAGGAAAGAAAGTTGGAGATATCAAGACGATGGACTTATACATAAAGCCGGAAGAAACGACTGTTTATTATGTAATTAACGGTACAGAGACGGGATCAGTTGAGTTCTAGGGGAACATGTATGGAGAGGGGGCTGTTGCGGAATATGTGACAGCCTCTTTTTGGTATCTGAAAGGGATTTTTTCAGGATTCTCTTTACGATTGAATATCTGACTGATATAATAAAATAGGTTTTTGTATGCGTATCGTAATTGACAAGAGTTGAAGGAGATTAGGAACAATGAACGAATTGATGAACATGCTGGATATGTTGAAGGATATGGACGGATCAGCAGATGCGATACTTGATGGAGCGTCTCAGATTGTTACGGGAGCTGCGGTCATCACGATTGTGATTGGACTCGTGATTGCGATTTTCGGATTGAAGATCGTTCGGGTCCTTGCCGCATTGATTGGTCTTGTGCTCGGGGCAGGGATCGGAATCGCTGCAGGTGTGATGGCAGGACTGAATGGAACGGCAATGATCGGTGTTACTGTTGCGGGGGCTCTTATTCTGTGTATACTGGCTGCTGTTTTGAAAAAGTTCGGAGTCTTTTTAGTGACCTTTTTTTATAGTATGGGTACAATGAGCATGCTGATTCGGTCAACGAATCTGATCATCATTATCATCTGTCTGGCAGTATCGATTATCCTTGCAGTTCTGGCTGTGCTTTTTACGGATTTGATTGTAATATTGATTACCGGAATTACTGGTGGAACGGAAGCGGGTATGGCCCTTCCTGTTCTGTTCGGAATGAGCAATACGGTATGGATCGGATATGCGCTTAGTGCAGCTCTTGCAGTGATCGGTTGGATGATTCAGACAATGATGCATTCCAGGAAGGTAGGAAAGAAAGAAAAGATATATTCCAGAAAAGTCAGAGATCGGGAATCCATGGAATCTGAAGTTGAAAAAGCGAGAATGGTTCTTGATGAAAATACGGAAGATTCAGAGGATGAAGAAGATGAAGACGATTAAAAAGTATTGTAAATAATAGAAAAACGAGTCCGTTTTATGACACACCTCTTCTGCTATAGTATTAACTATGGAAGGAGAGGTGTATTTTATGTCAGAAAAGATGAAAATGGTTGTTGTTATTACAGGAATTGCAATTCAGATAGTGTTGATGTTGATATATAGTTTTTCGGAGATTGAAGTGCCGGGATATCTTTATATGATTGTATGGATTCTATGTGCGGTTTTTGTGAAAAGATGTGTTAATAATGGAAAAATAATCTAATTACCAGTATTCTGGCTTAGTTGTATTTTGAACAGGATGTGCTATAATATTGTTAAGATTATTGTGAAGGAGGCTTACTTATGAAACTGGATATGCATTGTCACGTGCGGGAAGGATCTGTTGACAGCAAGGTAAGCTTGGACGAGTATATCATGATCTTAAAAGAAAAAGGGTTTGACGGAATGTTGATCACGGATCATGATACGTATCATGGATATCGTCATTGGAAGAATCACATGAAAGGGAAGATGCACGAAGATTTCGTTGTGCTGAAAGGAATTGAGTATGATACCCTGGATGCAGGGCATATTATCTGTATCATGCCGGAAGGTGTGAAGATGAGACTTCTGGAATTAAAGGGTCTGCCGGTTAGTGTACTGATTGATTTTGTGCATCGCCATGGTGGAATTCTGGGACCGGCACATCCCTGCGGAGAAAAGTATCTGAGTTTTACGAATACAAACAGATTCTACAAATCTCCGGAGTTGATCAAACGGTTTGATTTTATCGAAGCATTTAATGCGTGTGAATCGGAAGCCTCAAATGACGGAGCAATGAAACTTGCAAAAAAATATAAAAAACCAGGAATTGGTGGAAGCGATGCACACAGACAGGACTGTGTGGGAATGGGATACACAATTCTTCCGGAACGCGTCACCTGTGAGACCGAGCTGATCTCCCTGATTCGAAGCAAGGCACAGCTTGAAACAGGCGGTGTTCTCTATGGAAAGACGGTTAAAGATAAGATGGGAGCAGCACATAAAATTCTGACATACTCATTCTGGTTTTATAACAGAGGTGGAGCGCTTCTTAAGAAACACAGCAGAACGGAGAAAGGAAAAATTGAAAATCCGATCGATCCGATCGATCCGATCGAAATCCCATATCTGCACAATATAAGAAAGCAGAAAATGCATGAAGATATGTAAATAAAGGAACGGCGAAATGGTGGTGAAGAAATTCATCACCATTCTTTGTTGCACCAATATATTTATCTGTGTTAAAATACAGCGTAAGACCAGACAAATAAGGAGGAATAATTGTTATGGGAATGACAATGACGCAGAAAATACTGGCAGCACATGCCGGCCTGGAATCTGTAACCGCGGGACAGCTGATTGAAGCAAAGCTGGATGTGGTTATGGCTAATGATATCACAGGACCAATGGCACTGCCTATTTTCAGAGAGATGGCAGATTCCGTATTTGATAAAGATAAAGTGGTTCTTGTACCGGATCATTTTACTCCGAATAAGGACATTAAATCAGCAGAAAATTCAAAAGCAATTCGTGAGTTTGCCAAAGAACAGGGACTGTCCTGGTATTTTGAACAGGGCAAATCAGGAGTAGAGCATGCAATTCTTCCGGAGGCGGGAGTTGTAGCTGCCGGAGAATGTATTATCGGCGCGGATTCGCATACATGTACATATGGAGCGCTTGGATCGTTTTCCACAGGTGTGGGTACAACGGATATAGCAACCGGGATGGCAACAGGAGAACTGTGGTTCAAGGTTCCGGGAGCAATCAAGTTTGTGCTGACCGGAAAACCGGGACCATACGTAAGTGGTAAAGATATTATCATTCATATTATAGGTAAGATCGGTGTAGACGGAGCATTGTACAAATCTATGGAGTTTACAGGAGAGGGCATTGCAAGCCTTTCCATGGATGACAGATTTACAATGGCTAATATGGCAATTGAAGCCGGAGCCAAGAATGGTATATTCCCGGTGGATGAAAAGACAGAAAGCTATCTGAAAGAGCATACAAAGAAATCTTATCAGATATTCGCAGCAGATGAGGATGCAGAATATGATGAAGTCGTTGAGATTGATCTTTCTGAAGTGCGTCCGACAGTGGCGTTCCCGCATCTTCCGGGCAACGCAAAGACGATTGATGAGATCGAAGCAATGGAGCCGATCAAGATTGATCAGGTAGTGATCGGATCCTGTACAAACGGAAGAATGGAGGATATGAGAAGAGCGGCAGCGATTCTCAAAGGACGTACCGTTCATCCGGATGTTCGTGTGATGGTGATACCTGCAACACAGAAGATCTACAAACAGTGCATAGCAGAAGGTCTTCTGGATATCTTTGTAGATGCGGGATGCGCAGTTAATACACCAAGTTGCGGACCTTGTATGGGCGGCCACATGGGAGTTATGGCGGCAGGAGAAAAGTGTGTATCTACAACAAACCGTAATTTTGTCGGAAGAATGGGGCATGTGGATTCATTGATCTATCTGGCTTCCCCGGAAGTGGCAGCAGCAAGTGCGATAGCAGGATGTATTGCAAATCCAGAGAAAGTAGGTGACAGATAATGAAGGCATTGGGACACGTTTTTAAATATGGTGACAACGTTGATACAGACGTAATTATTCCCGCAAGGTATCTGAATTCTTTTGATCCGCAGGAACTTGCAAGTCACGCAATGGCAGACATCGACCCGGAATTCGTTCACAAGGTTCAGCCGGGAGATATCATTGTGGCAAATAAGAACTTTGGATGCGGGTCTTCCAGAGAACATGCGCCGCTTTGTCTTAAGACTGCCGGTGTCAGCTGCGTGATCGCTGAGACATTCGCAAGAATCTTCTACAGAAATGCAATCAATATCGGACTTCCGATCATAGAGTGCCCGGAAGCTGCGAAAGAGATTGAAGCAGGAGATGAGGTGGAGATTGATTTCGACAACGGAAAAATCTTTGATAAAACCAAAGGCACCGAATATCAGGGACAGCCGTTCCCGGAATTCATGCAGAAGCTGATTGCTGCGGGAGGTCTTGTAAAGTATACAAACAGTAAGAAAAAGTAAATAAGAGGTGTTGGAATGGGTCAAGAGAGAGGTAATGCGGCAGCGTTGCTGCCGATAGGAGTTTTCCTGGTAATATTTTTGGGCTCAGGCATCGTAACGGGGGATTTTTATGCGATGCCTGCCATTGTAGCATTTTTGATTGCATTGTTTATTGCTTTTTTGCAGAACCGAAAACTGAGTTTTAACGAGAAAATTCGGATTGCGGCACAGGGAGTAGGAGATGATAATATCATTACGATGTGTCTGATCTATCTGTGTGCCGGCGCATTTTCCGGAGCAGTCACAGCAGCAGGCGGAGTTGAGAGCACGGTGAATCTGGGACTTTCTGTTCTTCCGGTGGGGATTGCAGTAGTGGGACTGTTTGTGATCGGATGCTTTATCTCTGTTTCCATGGGGACATCTATGGGGACGATCGCAGCACTGGCTCCGATCGCAGTCGGTATCAGTGATAAGACCGGATTTGCTCTGGCAATCTGCATAGGAGCAGTTGTATGCGGCGCGATGTTTGGAGATAATCTGTCCATGATCTCAGATACGACGATCGCGGCAGTCAAGACACAGGGGTGTGAGATGCGGGATAAGTTCAGAGAGAACTTCCTGATCGTGCTCCCTGCAGCGTTGATTACTATGGTGTTGTTCTTTGTACTGACAATGCACGGAGAATGCGAATTGAACGAAGAACTTACATATAATGTTCTGAGGGTTATCCCGTATCTTGTTGTTCTTGCAGGTGCACTGATCGGAATCAATGTGTTTCTGGTGCTGATCGGAGGTACCGTGCTGTCGCTGGTTATTGGAGTTGCGACCGGAAGCCTTGCACTGGGAGAGATATTCTCTGCAGTAGGAGACGGTGTGATCGGGATGTATGATATTACGGTGATATCTATGATCGTGGCATGTATTGTGTCACTGGTAAAGGAATATGGGGGAATTCGCTTTATTCTGAATATGATAAAAACGAGAATCAAAGGACAGCGCGGGGCTGAGATCGGAATTGCAGGACTGTCACTTCTTGTAGATATGTGCACAGCGAACAATACGGTTGCAATCGTTATGACAGGACCGATTGCAAAGGAGATCAGTGAAGAATTTCATGTGTCTCCCAGACGATCTGCATCTCTGCTGGATATCTTCACATCGGTGGGACAGGGGTTGATTCCATATGGAGCACAGCTTTTGTCAGCGGCGGGTCTTACCGGACTTACTCCGTTTCAGATCATGCCGTATCTGTTCTATCCTGTGTTGATGGCAATCAGTGCCGTGCTTTTCGTTCTGTTTCGAAAAGCAGATTAAAGTAAGTATGGAAGGAAGAAAAGAGAATGAATCTACATTATAAAAGTACAAGAAATTCCAATCTCAGAGTGACAGCTTCAGAAGCAATCTTAAAAGGACTTGCTCCGGACGGAGGACTTTTTGTTCCGGAAAAACTTCCGGTGCTGGATGTTTCTATGGAAGAATTGAAAGGAATGACGTACCAGGAGACGGCATATACCGTAATGAAACAGTTTCTGACAGATTTTACTGAGGAAGAGTTGAGAAACTGTATTGCAAAGGCCTATGACAGTAAGTTTGATACAGAAGAGATTGCACCATTGGTAAAAGTAGACAATACCTATTATCTGGAATTATTTCATGGTGCAACGATTGCGTTTAAGGATATGGCACTTTCGATTCTGCCACATCTTATGACGACGTCTGCGAAGAAAAACCAGGTGAAGAATAAGATTGTAATCCTTACTGCAACCTCCGGAGATACAGGCAAGGCTGCACTCGCCGGATTCGCGGATGTGGAAGGAACCAGAATCATCGTATTCTATCCGAAAAACGGTGTCAGCAGAGTGCAGGAGCTTCAGATGGTCACTCAGAAGGGAAATAATGTAGATGTTGTGGCAATCCATGGCAATTTTGATCATGCACAGAGTGGTGTGAAAGCGATGTTTGAAGATCCGGAACTGGCGAAGAAGCTGGAAGATAATGGTTATCAGTTTTCTTCTGCTAATTCCATTAATATCGGACGCCTTGTTCCACAGGTCGTATATTACGTATATGCATATGCAAAACTTCTGGAAAATGAAGAGATTCAGTCAGGAGAAAAGATCAATGTTGTTGTTCCGACAGGAAACTTTGGAAATATTCTTGCAGCCTATTATGCAAAACAGATGGGAGTGCCGATCGATAAGCTTGTATGTGCATCCAACGAGAATAAAGTTTTGTTTGATTTCTTCCAGACCGGAACTTATGACAGAAATCGTGAGTTTGTACTTACTTCCTCACCGTCTATGGACATTCTCATCTCCAGCAATCTGGAACGTCTGATCTATCTGATATCAGGAGAAGATGATCAGATGACAAAGCAGATGATGGAAGATCTGAAGTGTGGAGGCGTATATGAGATAACGGATGATATGAAGGCACGCATGAATGATTTTGTATCAGGATATGCAACGGAAGCAGAATGTGCCCAGAATATCAGGGAAGTATACAATAAGACCGGATATGTGATTGATACACACACTGCGGTAGCATCTTATGTATGCGGAAAATATCAGGAAAATTCACAGGATTCCAAAAAGAGTGTGGTAGCATCTACTGCAAGCCCGTATAAGTTTGTAAAAAGTGTTCTGACGGCAATTGATGAAAAGTATGCAGATGTGGATGAACTGGATCTTTTGAAGGTGCTGGAGACTGTGTCGGGTGTAGAGATGCCACAGGCAATTCGGGATATTCTGAATGCAAATGTGCTGCATACTCTGGAATGCGAGAAGGATAATATGCGCGAGACAGTGGAGAAGATTTTAAATATATAGGAATATTTATGTTAATTATAAATAAATATCATAATAAAAAACATAAAAATGTAGGATTAATTACTTAATCCTGCATTTTTAACACAACTAAAAACGAATT
>NZ_JAFBIZ010000040.1 GCF_021531995.1 Faecalicatena contorta | reverse complement strand
CAATTAACACAGGGAGATTCTGTAAAGCTCTTTTTATCCGATGAAACCATTGAAAAATTTTCGGCGAGAGAGGATCTGACATGTCATACAAAGTCAGAAAAACTGGATATTATATATGAAGATGAGCATGTGCTTCTGATAAACAAAAAGGCGGGTGTCTTATCGCAGAAAGCCAGAAAAGAAGATGTCTCTCTTGTGGAATATGTAACAGATTATCTGATACAAAGTGGAAAAATCACAAAAGATGATCTGCGTACTTTTCATCCGGCAGTATGTAATCGACTCGATCGTAATACCAGCGGACTTATTGTAGCCGGAAAAAGTCTGGCAGGACTCCAGACGATGGCAGAACTGTTTAAAAAGAGAACCTTAAAGAAATACTATCTTTGTTTTGTAAAAGGCTGTATTACAAGACCGGAGCATATCTGTGGTTTTTTAAAAAAAGATGTGCGTACTAATAAGGTGCAGATCATTCCGGGAAGAGATCTGCATGAAGGTAAAGGTGGAAAAAAGTATCAAACAGATGATTTTCTGCCGATTGAGACGGAATATATTCCGGTCGCATGGAATGAGAAGTTAACACTTCTGAAAGTACATCTGATCACAGGACGAACCCATCAGATACGTGCTCATTTGGCGAGTACGGGACATCCGCTTCTCGGTGATTATAAATATGGAGAAAAATGCTGGAATGACGAGTATAAAAGGTGTTATCGGATTGAGTCACAGATGCTGCATGCATATCAGCTCCAGCTTCCGGCTGTTGATGGGGCGTTAAGAGGGCTTTCGAATCAGATATTTACGGCGCCGGTACCGGAGCTGTTCCGGCAACTGATAAAGGAGACATCATGGGAACATGGAATTCAAGAGGCCTTAGAGGTTCTACACTAGAAGAGATGGTCAACCGTACCAATGAGTGGTACCTGGAACGGGGACTTGCGCTGATGCAGAAGATTCCGACTCCAATTACTCCGGTAAAGATGGATAAAGAACACCGGCAGATCACATTGGCATATTTTGATCAGAGAAGTACCATTGATTATATTGGCGCCGTTCAGGGAATTCCGATCTGTTTTGACGCGAAAGAATGCGTTGCACAGACATTTCCGCTCCAGAACATTCATGAACATCAGGTGGCTTTTATGGAAGCTTTTGAAAAACAGCAGGGGATTGCATTTGTACTGATCTATTATTCCTCGAAAGATATCCTGTACTATATGCGTTTTGCAGAGCTTAAGGAATTCTGGAACCGGGCCCATAATGGAGGGAGAAAAAGTGTCCGTTTTGATGAACTGGATCCCCGCTTTTTCATGAAATTAATGAGAGGATGTTATGTTCCGTATCTGGATGCGGTGAATCTGGATCTGGAACTGAGAGAGGAACTTGACAAAGAGTAGGAAAGTGATTATAATGCAAAGAAGGTTTTTAGCGTGTTAGCACGATAAAGCGAAATTGCTTCACAGAAAATGGAGGACTTATGAAGAATTTATTACACACTCCGGAAGGAGTCAGGGATATATATAATGTAGAATGTGGAAAAAAGCTCGCATTGGAAGGAAGACTGAAAAAGGTATTTCATCTGTACGGTTATCACGATATTCAGACACCTACATTTGAATATTTTGATGTATTCCGGAAAGAGATTGGGACAATTCCGTCTAAAGAGCTGTATAAGTTTTTTGATAAGGAAGGAAATACACTGGTATTAAGACCGGATATCACACCATCGATCGCCAGGGCGGCAGCGACTTTGTTTCAGGATGAGAATCTCCCGATCCGGCTCTGCTATACGGGCAATACATTTATTAATTATTCCAGTTATCAGGGGCGTCTGAAAGAATCCACCCAGATGGGTGCAGAGCTGATCGGCGATGATTCCGTGGAAGCAGATGCGGAGATGCTGGCACTGGTCATCGAATCCATGCTTACGATCGGACTTAAGGAGTTCCAGCTGAACCTTGGAAATGTGGATTTTTTTCAGAGCCTGATTGAAGATGCGAATCTTGATGAAGACGCAGAGGAAAGAGTACGTGAGCTGATCAACAACCGCAATTATTTTGGGGTAGAGGAATTTCTGGACAGTATTCAGGTCAAAAGAAGCTCAAAGGAAGCCTTTGCGGCATTGAACGAGATGGTCGGAGGCATGGAGATCCTTGCAAAGGCAAGGAATCTTGCTCCGAATTCCAAGGGAGTTATGGCGATCAAACGGCTGGAAAAGATCTATGATACTTTAAAATTATACGGTGTGGAGAAGTTTGTGACATTTGATCTGAGTATGACCGGAACCTATGGATACTATACTGGTATCATTTTCAGAGGCTACACGTTTGGAACGGGAGATGCTGTGGTAAAGGGCGGTCGCTATGACCATCTGATTGAAAAGTTCGGTAAAAAATCTCCGTCCATAGGATTTGCGATCGTAATCGATGAGCTTATGAATGCGCTGACCCGACAGAAAATACGCATCGTGTATACAAGAAAAAATACATTGATTCTTTATGATGAAGAAAAGGCACGGGATGCGATTGCACTTGCAAAAGACTTTCGAAGAAAAGCAAAGAATACAGAACTGATTAAGAAAGCAAAGGACAGACTGCTGGAGGAGTATGTAGAATATGGAAAAGAGTACTATGCCGGAAGTCTGATCTATATTAAGAAATCCGGAGAGATTACCATGGTCAATCTGCTGACCGGAGAGCACAAGATCGTAAATAGTACAGATAGGAGTTAGACAGATATGAGATACCTGACATTTGCTCTGGGAAAAGGGCGTCTTGCCAATCAGACACTTGAGTTGTTTGAAAAAATAGGAATCACCTGTGAAGAAATGAAAGAAAAAGGATCACGTAAGTTGATTTTTACAAATGAAGAACTGAAACTTCGTTTCTTTCTTGCAAAGGGGCCGGATGTGCCGACTTATGTAGAGTATGGTGCGGCTGATATTGGTGTTGTGGGAAAGGATACTATTCTGGAAGAAGGAAGAAAAGTTCACGAAGTGCTGGATCTCGGATATGGAAAATGTAAGATGTGTGTCTGTGGCTATAAGGATGCAGCGCCGCTTCTTCAGAATCATGAACTGATTCGTGTTGCTACCAAGTATCCGAATATTGCAAAGGATCATTTTTATAATACAAAGCACCAGACGGTCGAGATCATCAAACTGAATGGTTCGATTGAACTTGCACCAATCGTAGGACTGTCTGAAGTGATCGTTGATATTGTTGAGACGGGATCTACATTGAGGGAGAACGGTCTGGAAGTGTTGGAAGAGGTATGTCCTCTGTCGGCACGCATGATCGTCAATCCTGTCAGTATGCGAATGGAGAATGACAGGATCAAAGAACTGCTCATGAAACTTCGTGCACAGGTACAGTGATGTGTATCTGAACAGCCGGATGAAATACAATCAGAAAGGATGAAACGTTAAGATGAGGATATTGCGACTGGATAATCGTACAAAGCAGAATATTCTGGAGGATCTCTTAAAACGAAGCCCGAATAATTATGGCGAATATGAACAGGGAGTAGCTGAAATTCTTGATCGGGTAAAAAAGGAAAAAGATCAGGCGATTTTTGACTATACATGGAAGTTTGATAAAGCAGATATCTGTGCGGACAACATCCGTGTAACAGATGAGGAGATTGAAGAGGCTTATCGGCTGGCTGATCCTGCGCTTGTTGAGATCATCAGAAAAGCATTAAAGAATATCAGATCCTATCATGAAAAACAGCGTCAGTTCAGCTGGTTTGACAGTCAGCCGGACGGAACGATCCTGGGTCAGAAGGTGACACCGCTTCACAGAGTCGGCGTATATGTTCCGGGAGGAAAGGCTGTTTATCCTTCTTCTGTGCTGATGAACATTGTACCTGCAAAGGTGGCAGGTGTTGAAGAAATCATTATGACAACACCTCCGGGAAAAGACGGAAAAGTAACACCGAATACTCTGGTGGCAGCACATGAAGCAGGTGCAACTGCAATCTATAAAGTCGGAGGCGCACAGGCAATCGGAGCACTTGCTTATGGAACAGAAAGTGTTCCAAAAGTGGATAAGATCGTCGGACCCGGAAATATCTATGTTGCGCTGGCAAAAAAAGCGGTATATGGATATGTTAGTATTGATGCGATTGCCGGACCGAGTGAGATTCTGGTTATTGCAGATGAGACTGCAAATCCGAGATATGTTGCAGCAGATCTGTTGTCACAGGCAGAGCATGACGAACTTGCATCTGCGATTCTGGTTACAACGAGTGATGAGCTTGCACAGAAGGTATCAGATCAGGTGGATGGATTCTTAAAGGAACTTTCACGCGGTGAGATCATCCGAAAGTCTCTGGATAACTACGGATATATTCTTGTGGCAGATACAATGGAAGATGCGATTGATATTGCAAATGAGATTGCGTCTGAACATCTGGAAATCCAGACAAAAAATCCATATGATGTGATGACAAAAATTCGTAATGCCGGTGCCATCTTTATCGGTGAATATTCCAGTGAACCACTGGGGGATTATTTTGCCGGACCGAATCATGTACTACCGACGAATGGAACCGCAAAGTTCTTTTCACCGCTGTCTGTGGACGATTTTATTAAGAAGTCAAGTATTATTGCATATTCAAAAGATGCACTTGGCCTCATACATAGAGATATAGAAGCATTTGCAGAAGCAGAGCAACTGACTGCACACGCGAACTCAATCAAAGTTCGGTTTGAAAACGAATAAGGAGGCGGTACCATGAACAGAACAGCAAGCTGTGCCAGAAAAACCAAGGAAACAGATATCAGGCTTACACTGAATCTCGACGGAACAGGAAAGACACAGATACATACAGGGATCGGCTTTTTTGATCATATGCTGGATGGATTTGCAAGACATGGTCTGTTTGATCTTGAAGTTCAGGTGAACGGGGATCTTCATGTAGACTGCCATCATACGATTGAAGATACCGGGATTGTGTTGGGACAGGCAATAAAGGAAGCGGTTGGTGACAAAGCCGGAATCAAACGTTTCGGACATTTTATCCTCCCAATGGATGAGACGCTTGCATTATGTGCGCTGGACCTTTCGGGAAGACCCTATCTTGGTCTTGAGGCCGGGTTTACGGCAGATTGTATCGGGGATATGGATACACAGATGATCAGAGAATTCTTCTATGCGGTATCCTACAGTGCAATGATGGATATTCATCTTAAGATCATGGATGGAATCAATGATCATCACAAAGCGGAGGCTTTGTTTAAGAGCTTTGGAAAGGCACTTGATATGGCAACGATGGAAGAGCCGAGAATCAAAGAAGCATGGACGACAAAGGGAAGCCTTTAAAGGAGCAGAAGATATATGAGTTATAAAAAATTAATTCCCTGCATTTTCATTTCGGATGGAAAAGCAGTAAAGTGGTTCAGTGACAGAGGTACATTGTCTGAGGATGTCGTTGGGCTTGCTAAATACTACAGCGATCACGGAGCAGATGAACTGATTGTATTTGATCTGTCTGAATCTGATGATGAGCATGACAGGAACATTAATCTGATCAAAAGAGTCAATCGTGTAATTCGTATACCGATGATCGTCGGAGGAAATATAAAACGGCAGGAGGACATCAAAAAAGTTCTGTATGCCGGTGCCAAGCGTGCGATGCTGAATTTTTCCAGGCCGGAAAATGTAAAGCTCATTGAAGAAGCGGCAAAACGGTTTGGCAAAGAAAAACTTGCAGTATCACTGAATGACTTTGATGCGCTCTTTAAACATCAGCATCTGATTCAGGCATATTGCAGTGAAATCGTATTTATGCACAGACTGGATCTTAATTCTATTATGAATGTAACGGATGTTCCTTGTGTCATCGTAACAGATACAGAAGAGGAGCCGGAGTTGTTTAAGATTCTGAAATGTCCCGGAGTCAAGGGACTTTCTGGAAAATATATAAGCCGTCAGAATATTGATCTGGCAGATTTTAAAGAAAAATGTACGGCAGAAGATATTCAGATGACTTCGTTTGAAAGTATGATGGAATTCTCACAATTTAAGACCAATGATCAGGGGCTGATTCCGGTTATTGTACAGCACTATAGAACACAGGAAGTTTTAATGCTGGCATATATGAATGAAGAATCTTTTAACTGCACGGTTAAAACAGGAAAGATGACATATTTCAGCCGAAACAGACAGAAACTCTGGGTCAAGGGTGAGACCAGCGGACATTACCAGTATGTGAAGTCACTGACGATTGACTGTGATCTGGATACATTGCTTGCAAAAGTAGATCAGATAGGAGCAGCATGCCATACGGGCAATCCAACCTGCTTTTTCCAGCCACTGGTCGGAACGGATTACGATGAGACGAATCCGCTTCAGGTATTTGAATCGGTATATAACACGATAAAAGACAGGAAGGAAAACCCAAAAGAGGGTTCGTACACAAACTACCTGTTCAATAAAGGAATTGATAAAATCCTGAAAAAAGTCGGAGAAGAGGCAACAGAAGTGGTTATTGCGGCCAAGAATCCGAATCCGGAAGAAGTAAAATATGAGTTGGCTGATTTTCTGTATCATGCAATGGTTCTGATGGTAGAAAAGGGCATTACATGGGAAGATATTGTGAAAGAGCTTGCAGACCGGTAGGATTACGTATATTCCGGCAATACAAAGCATATTATGTTTCCAGAGGTGATGTGCGTGAACAGTTCAGAAAAAAGAAGGCAGAAACTTCTGGAACAGACCCGGAGGATATACAGTGATTATGAGATTCCTGCGATCCATCCAAGATATGGTGCGATATATCATCAACTGTATTCGGAGGCTGAGAAGAATCCCGGTTCCGGAAGTTTTGGATTCCGGCTGTTACTCTGTATCCTGCTTTTTGTATGCTATGTATCCATGGACTATATGGGAAAACAGGTAATAAATGTCAGTAGTGACAGAATCGCTGAAGAAATTGCTGTTGATGTAGATGTGGCAGAGGTGTGGAGACAGCTTTAACTTGACAGAAAATTGATTTATCAGTATAATGTGTAAAAGAGATGAAAAGTGTTGATTGGATTATAATCAACACTTTTTCTTTATAACAAGGAGGTTTAACGGTATGTTAAAAGTATGGATTGTTGGTTCGGGTGGGCAGATTGGAAGTGCAATTAATGCTGTACTTGATCCACTTGAGATCGAAGTATTTAATACGGATAAGGACGAGCTTGATATTACAGAAACAGATGAGGTTCTGAACTTTGGGGAAATTAACCGCCCGGATGTGATTATTAACTGTGCTGCGATCACAGATACTGAACTGTGTGAAAAGGAACCGGAACTTGCCTATCGTGTGAATGCTCTTGGAGCCAGAAACTTAAGTATTGTTGCGCGAAAGATTGGCGCGAAGATGGTTCAGCTGTCCACAGATGATGTATTTGACGGGCTGAGCAGGACGCCTTACAGTGAATTCGATGATACCAATCCGAAGACCGTATATGGCCGTTCGAAAAGAGCCGGAGAAAACTATGTAAAAGAATTTACACATAAGCATTTTATTGTCAGAAGTAACTGGGTATATGGAAATGGCAATAATTTTGTGAAACGCGTCCTGGAAGCTGCAAAAAGTCAGAAAACGCTTGCGGTTGCATCTGACCAGTTTGGTTCTCCGACAAGTGCAAAGGATCTGGCAAAGATCATTCTGTATCTGGTTGGAACGAATGAGTACGGTACATATCATGCAACCTGCAAGGGAGTCTGCAACCGTTATGAATTTGCACAGGAGATCCTTAAACTTGCAGGTGAAAATATAGAACTGAAGGCGGTTCCTACCAGTGAATCAGAGCTTTCTTCTGTAAGGCCTGCCTACGCAGTATTGGATAATTTTATTTTACGGATTATTGATGTATATGAGATGCCGGACTGGAAAGCGTCTCTGAAAGAATATATGAGTGAGAAAGTGGAGGCGTAGCAGTGTATGGAAAAAACGTTAAAAAAGAATAAGAAAAAATTGGGCCTTACAACAAAGATCTTTATTGCTCTGCTTGCAGGAGCAGCATTTGGAATCGTATTATGTTATCTTGTTCCGGATGGTCATGTAAAAAATGATATTATTGTAGAAGGAATCATGTATGTAATCGGTCAGGGGTTCATCCGTCTAATGAAGATGCTGGTAGTGCCGCTGGTATTCTGCTCTCTGGTCTGTGGAAGTATGTCGATCGGAGACACAAGAAAGCTGGGGACTGTCGGTGTAAGAACACTGATTTTTTATCTGTTTACAACAGCACTTGCGATTACAGTTGCATTGTCAATCGGTAATCTGATCAATCCGGGAATCGGGCTTGATATGAGTGCGATTAAGTCTAATGCTGCAGAGATTCAGACTATGGAGGCTACTTCTTTGTCAGATACGATTCTGAATATTATTCCGGATAATCCGATCAATTCTCTGGCAAGCGGAAGTATGCTCCAGATCATTGTATTTGCACTGATTGTCGGGATCATTCTTGCAAAACTTGGAGATCGTGTGGAGACTGTCTCCAATTTCTTCAGTCAGTTTAATGATATTATGATGGAAATGACGATGATGGTCATGAGTCTTGCGCCGGTCGGTGTGTTCTGTCTGATTGGAAGAACATTTGCCAATATCGGATTTAGTGCCTTTGTTCCGCTGGCAAAGTATATGATCGGTGTGCTGATCGCACTTGCAATTCAGTGTTTCGTTGTATATATGGCATTACTTAAGGGATTTACCGGACTGAATCCTTTCAAATTCATTAAAAAGTTCTTCCCTGTAATGGCATTCGCCTTCTCCACAGCGACATCCAACGCGACGATTCCGATGTCTATAGATACACTGTCAAAGAAAGTCGGAGTCTCCAAAAAGATCTCTTCTTTTACGATTCCGCTTGGTGCCACAATTAATATGGATGGTACAGCAATCATGCAGGGAGTTGCGGTTGTGTTTGCTGCACAGGCCTTCGGTATCCAGCTGGATATGGTAGATTATCTGACGGTAATCGGTACTGCAACACTGGCGTCAATCGGAACGGCAGGTGTTCCGAGTGTTGGTCTTGTAACGCTGACGATGGTGTTTAATTCTGTAGGTCTTCCGGTAGAAGCGATAGGTCTGATCATGGGAATTGACCGTATTCTTGACATGACCAGAACAGCAGTCAATATCACCGGTGATGCAGTATGTACAACGATTGTCGCTCATCAGAACAAAGTTCTGGACAAGGAAATATTCAATAAGGATTAGAGATACATTTACAGGATTTTCTGAATATTCTGCTTGATTTTTTCTGTATAGCATGCGTATTGAACGAGTTCCTCCTCGGTAAAAGATTCGTAACGAGCGCGATCATAATTGCTCTGGGCATCGGCAATCTCTTGGAGAATTGGAGTAGCAGCCGGCAGAAACAGAAGGTTGATCTGTTTTTTGCTGCGGATCGTTTCTACTTTCAGCAATCCTTTTGCAGACAGCTTCTGAAGTAGCATGGACAGTGTATGCTGGCTCATGTTGGTAAAGTCGGCCAGCTCACGGCGCGTCGTACAGTGATGAGGCTGGTTCAGATAGAGGAGCAGCCGGACCTCATTTAATGTCATATCATTTTTAATTGCAATTGGTTCCAGATAATAATCCAGGAGTTTACGGTTCCGGTATTCATCCATCAGGAAACCTTCGCTGGATATCGCTTCAGACGAGATCTGATTGCGCTCTTCTCCAAGCTTCCTGGATCCGGGAAGAATTGCGGGCGGAACTGCTCCGTCACCTGCAGCATCAATGAGAAAACGATATACCTGCAATTTGTTTTTCTCATAGTCTTCGTCGTTCAATACATGTTTATAAAAATTATTATAATACTCAAAGACCATCAGCTTCATCTTGATGGTTTTTGAGATGCTCATTCCCTGGCTGGCAAGAGAGCCTTTTGTTTTGACATAATAATAGATTGGAACCTGCAGCGCATAAAATACATTTGCGTGCCGGATATATTCAAGATTAAACATAAAGTCCTCACACCAGCTGATGCTGGTGTCCATGCGAAGATAGTGTTCCGTAATGATACTACGTTTAAACAACTTGTTCCAGAGTACACCATAGTAGAAGTCAGCAGGGTTTTCAATCATATGTTCCGCAAATTCTTCACGGGTCAATACGCAATCGTCTTCGATATCTCCCTTATGCGATACACGATCTCCAACTACACGATAAAAATCAGAGATTACCATGTCACAGTGATACTGCTGTGCAGATTGCACCAGAAGTCCTGTGGCATTGGGCGTAATCCAGTCGTCGCTGTCGAGAAACTGAAGATAGGTACCCTTTGCCTGGTCAATCGCAATATTCCGGGAGTCTGAGACACCGGTATTTTGCTTATGGATGACATGAATCCGGGGATCTTCGGATGCAAAGCGATCGCAGATATCTCCGGAAGAATCGTGGCTTCCGTCATCTACGAGAATCAACTCAAAGTCGGTATAATCCTGATTCAGTATACTTTCTATACAACGGGAAATGGTATTTTCTGCATTATATACGGGTACGATAATACTGACGGTAGGGTTCATAGGTGTATTCACTCCTTATTGATGTTTTTTTGTGAAATTCTTTCAGTGTTGTGTCTGATATCATTGTACACCATTTAAAATAAAAAGTTTACTTGTTTTATCTGGAATTCTGATGGGAAACGTTCTTGACAAGAACAGCAACTTGTTAGAAACTTAGAATGTGAATGAGAAGAAGATATATTCTGATGGTTGTATAAAATAATAAAGGAGTATAAAAAATGCGTAAACTTGCTTTAAGTGACGATATATTAATGAAAATTGAGAAGCCTGCCCGCTATATCGGCGGTGAGGTGAATTCTGTCATGAAGTCAAAAGAAGATGTGGATATCCGCTTTGCGATGTGTTTTCCGGATGTGTACGAGATTGGAATGTCTCATTTGGGAATTCAGATTCTCTATGATATGTTCAATCGGAGGGAAGATGTGTGGTGTGAGAGAGTATATTCACCATGGACAGATCTGGATCAAATTATGAGAGAGGAGAATATTCCACTGTTTGCGCTGGAATCACAGGAGCCGATCAAAGAATTTGATTTTCTTGGAATTACGATCCAGTACGAGATGTGCTACACAAATATTCTGCAGGTGCTGGAATTGAGCGGGATTCCGCTGGAGGCTTCCGGGCGTGATGAGTCGGATCCGATTGTGATCGGAGGCGGACCGTGTACTTATAATCCTGAGCCGCTGGCAGAATTTTTTGATCTTTTTTATATCGGAGAGGGAGAGACGGTCTATGACCAGCTTCTGGATGTCTATAAAGAAAACAAAAAGAATGGTGGTTCCAGAAAAGACTACCTTGAAAAAGCGGCAGAAATAGAGGGGATCTATGTTCCTTCATTTTATGATGTTTTGTATAAGGAGGATGGAACGATTGAATCATTCAGCCCAAATAATCCACATGCCAGAGAGTCCATTAAAAAACAGGTGGTTATGGATGTAACGAATACAACCTATCCGGAAAAGCCGGTAGTGCCGTTTATTAAAGTGACGCAGGACAGGGTAGTCCTGGAGGTGCAGCGTGGCTGTATCCGCGGCTGTCGTTTCTGTCAGGCGGGAATGCTCTATCGACCGACCAGAGAGAGAAATGTAGAAGTACTGAAGGAATATGCCTATAAGATGTTGAAGAATACAGGACATGAAGAGATATCGCTGAGTTCCTTAAGCACAAGCGATTACAGTGAGCTTAAGGAACTTGTAACTTTTTTGATCGATGAATTCAAAAAGGATGGAATTAATATTTCCCTGCCGTCTCTGCGGATTGACGCATTTTCTCTTGACGTCATGGGACAGGTACAGGACATTCGGAAAAGCAGCCTTACATTTGCTCCGGAGGCCGGTTCCCAGCGGATGCGTAATGTAATAAATAAGGGACTTACAGAAGAGGATATTCTGGAAGGAGCAGGTCAGGCGTTTGAAGGCGGCTGGAACAAGGTAAAATTATATTTTATGCTTGGACTTCCTACGGAGACAGAGGAAGATATGCGCGCGATCCCGGAGCTGGCAGATAAGATTGCCAGAAGGTATTATGAGATTCCGAAGGATCAGAGAAATGGCAAGTGCCAGATCACAGCCAGCAGTTCTTTCTTTATTCCAAAGCCTTTTACTCCTTTTCAATGGGCAAAAATGTATACCAATGAAGAATACATTGCCCGGGCTGCTATTGTGAAGCATGCATTTAATGAACAGCTGAATCGCAAGAGTCTGAGATATCATTGGCATGACGCAGAGGTTACTGTATTGGAGGGGGTATTTGCCAGAGGGGATCGCAAGACATCTGAAGTGATTAAAGAGGCGTATCGTCTGGGATGTCTTTACGATTCCTGGAGTGACCAGTTCGACAATGCTAAATGGATGCAGGCATTTGAGAATACCGGCATTGATATTGCATTTTATAACCAGCGGGAACGTTCTATGGATGAGATATTCCCATGGGATTTCATTGATATCGGAGTAGAAAAAAAGTTTTTGCAGCGCGAATGGGAACGTGCAATGCGCGCAGAGGTGACACCGAACTGCCGGATGCAGTGTTCGGGATGTGGAGTTGCAAAATGGAAAGGAGGGGTCTGCATTGAAGGCAAGAATTAAATTTCGTAAATATGGAGTCATGAAGTTTATCGGACATCTTGATGTGATGCGGTATTTTCAGAAAGCGCTCAGAAGAGCCGGGATTCCGATTGCCTATACAGGCGGCTACAGCCCGCATATGATCATGTCTTTTGCGCAGCCGCTTGGTGTAGGAGTGACGAGTGACGGAGAGTATCTGGATATAGAATTGAAAGAGCCAATCACATCTGAAAACGCATTGAAACAGCTGAATGACGTAATGGTTGAAGGAATGGAGATTGTAAGCTTTCGGGAGATATCGGAAGAGAAAAAAGCAAGTGGAATGACGATTGTCGCTGCTGCAGATTATCGGGTAACGTTTCTGGAATCCGTAAAAACTTCTGATATCACCAGACCTCTGCCTGCGGACTGGAGTGATCGGATACAGACATTTCTGGATCAGCCGGAGATTATGGTACTAAAAAAGACGAAACGAAGTGAAAAAGAAGTTAACATCAAGCCAATGATTTTCCGGATGGAAGTTCTGCCGGGAGAGCACGGAAAAGAAAGTGACAGCATCTATCTGTTTCTCGCAACCGGAAGCGAACAGAATCTGAAACCAGATCTGGTAATGGAAACATTTCTTTCTTATGTGGGCCTGGATCCTTCTTTGGTTCCGCTTCATTATCACAGGTTGGAAGTATATGCAAAGAACGAAACAGATATTCAGAAAGAAGAGCCATACATCTCGCTTGAGAATCTTGGGTGGGTTATGAACTGATAAAACAGGAGCTGATATTATATGGGAAAAAAAGAAGTAAAGACAAATGCAATGCGTATGCTGGATCGACAGAAGATTCCTTATACGTATGAAGAGTATGAATGTGATGAATTTACAGATGGAATCCAGGTGGCCGATAAACTGGGATATGCGCATGAACTGGTATACAAAACTCTTGTGACGACAGGAAAAACGGGTGGATATTATGTCTTTGTCATTCCGATCGAAGAAGAGATTGATTTTAAGAAAGCTGCCAGGGTAGTCGGTGAAAAGTCCCTGGAAATGCTGCATCTGAAAGATCTGACCCGGATAACAGGTTATGTCAGAGGCGGATGTACTGCGGTTGGCATGAAAAAGCAGTTCCCTACGGTGATACAGGAAAATGCATGTGAACTTACGAAAATGCATGTCAGCGGTGGAAAACTCGGAATGCAGATTACGTTATCACCTCAGGATCTTCAAAAAGCAACGAATGCTAAATTTGCTGATGTAATACGTTGAAGTTCTCTGGAAAATGATGTAATATAATAAAGATTAAAAAGAAAAGTGTTTTGAAGGAGTACGAGAGAAGATGAAAAAAGTTGTAAAATTTGGTGGAAGCTCGCTGGCGAGTGCCGAGCAGTTTAAAAAAGTAGGCAGAATTATTGCGAAGGATGAGACGAGAAGATATGTCATTCCTTCCGCACCCGGAAAGCGTACGCCAGATGATACAAAAGTTACTGATATGTTATATAGCTGCTATGGACAGGCGCTTCTGGAAGATGATACTGAAGATTGTGAAACAAGCTTTGTTGAACAGTTTATGAAAATTGAAGATCGATACAACAGTATCATTGAAGGTCTTGGGCTTTCACTTGATCTGAGCGAAGAATATAAGCTCATTCGAACAAATTTCAGCAGGAAAATCGGAAGAGATTACGCTGCATCTCGAGGAGAGTATCTGAACGGAATGATTATGGCTGCATATCTTAATTATGAATTTATTGATGCTGCAGAAGTCATATTTTTTGATGAAAATGGTAATCTGGATTCAGAAAAAACAGATAAGATTCTTTCCGCTCGACTGGAGCACACGGAACGCGCAGTCATACCGGGATTCTATGGTTCGGGACCGGATGGAAAGGTAAAAACATTTTCCAGAGGAGGATCTGACATTACGGGGTCTATTGTTGCAAAAGCAGTGCATGCAGACATGTATGAAAACTGGACGGATGTGTCCGGATTTTTGATCGCGGATCCAAGAATTGTGAAGAATCCAAAGCCAATTGATGTAATTACCTATAGAGAACTTCGCGAACTTTCTTATATGGGAGCAACTGTGCTTCATGAAGATGCAATCTTCCCGGTACGAAAGGAAGGTATTCCGATTAATATCCGTAATACAAATGCACCGGAAGATAAGGGGACTTTGATTGTGGAGGATACTTGCAGAAAACCAAGATTTGTCATTACCGGTGTTGCAGGCAAAAAAGACTTTGCATCCATTACGGTGGAAAAGGCAATGATGAATTCCGAAGTAGGATTCTGTAAACGGGTACTGGAAGTGTTTGAAGAAAATGGCATTTCTATTGAACATATGCCGTCCGGAATAGATACGATGACAATATTTGTTCATCAGGATGAATTTGAAGAGAAAGAGCAAAAAGTGATTGCGGGAATTCATCGTGCAGTGGAACCGGATTTTCTGGAACTGGAATCGGATCTTGCACTGATTGCAGTCGTAGGAAGAGGAATGCGTGCAACACGCGGCACATCCGGAAGAATCTTTTCTGCGCTGGCACATGCCAATGTAAATGTAAAAATGATTGATCAGGGCTCCAGTGAGCTGAATATTATTATTGGTGTTCGCAACCATGATTTTGAGGCGGCCATTAATGCAATCTATGACATTTTTGTAAAAACTGTCATATAATGGAAAGACGAAGACTTGGGGAGGTCTTGCTATGAATATACTTTTTTTCCTGAAACCCAAAAGTGAGCTTGCTTACATATACGATTATCACACACTTAGACAAGCGTTGGAAATCATGGAATATCACAAATATTCCAGTGTGCCGATTTTGAATAAAGAAGGCAAGTATGTGGGGTCTATTACAGAAGGGGATCTGCTGTGGTCGTTAAAAAAACTGGATCTTTTTAATATAAAAGAGGCAGAAGAGATCAGTATTATGAAAATTGAACGTCGGGGTGATTATCAATGTGTGACGGCTGAGTCAAAGATGGAAGATTTGATAGGACGTGCAATGGAACAAAATTATGTACCGGTTGTAGATGACAGAGGACATTTCATTGGGATCATTACCAGACGCGACATCATCGGATATTGTTATGATAAAATGAAAGAAAAAGAAAGTGAATAAGAAATATGATTATTGATTTCCACACACATATATTTCCTGACAAGATTGCGGAAAAAACTCTGAACTTTCTCAGCGGAGTATGCCAGGTTACCCCCTATACCGACGGTAGATATGAAGGTGTGAAAACTTCTATGGAACAGGCAGGAATTGATATTTCTGTGGCGCTTCCGGCGGTTACAAAAGCCTCACAGATGTCTTCTGTAAACTGTTTCGCCGCACAATACCAGGAGGCTCCGATTATATCATTCGGTGGGATTCATCCGGACTGTACGGACTATAAAACAGCGCTTCGGGAGATCCAGGACATGGGCATGAAAGGAATTAAGCTTCATCCGGATTATCAGGACAGATATTTTAATGACATTCAATATAAAAGGATTATCAGTTATGCGTCTGAACTGGATCTTGCAGTGGTTGTTCATGCCGGTGTGGATCCGAAGTGTCCGGATGATGTTCACTGCACACCCCAGATGGCGCGGGAATTACTCGATGAAGTAAAGCCTTCCAAATTAGTCCTGGCACATATGGGCGGTAACGAGCTGTGGGATGACGTAGAGAATTATCTGGTAGGGGAAGATGTATATCTGGATACGGCTGTTGTACTTGACAGAATGCCACAGGAACAATTCCTGCGAATGGTTCGTTCCCATGGTGCTGAAAGAATCCTGTTCGCAACGGATTCTCCATGGGCGGGACAGAAAGAATTTGTTAAGATTCTTTCAGAGATGCCACTTACGGACGAAGAAAAAGATAAAATATTTTATAAGAATGCATGTAAGCTATTAAATCTGTCAGGAGAATCATAATGAAGAAAGCTGCTCCTTTGTTTGTATTATCGGCTTCTGTTCTGTGGGGATCCATGGGAATTGTGACAAGATATGTGGCATCCTTTGGATTCAGTACCCGTCAGACCGCAGCGGTTCGAATCTGTTCTGCGGCGCTGGTTCTTGTCATGTATCTGTTGATTACAGACAGACAAAAGTTTCATATCGAAAAAAAGGATCTGAAATGGTTCCTGGGAACTGGATTCGGAAGCCTGTTTGTTAACAATCTGGCATATGCTGCTACGGTACAGATGGCATCCTTGTCGGTTGCTGTAGTCTTATTATATACTGCGCCGTTTTTTGTATTGATTCTATCAGTGGTCCTTTTTGGGGAGACGTTGACACTGCAGAAAGTAGCCGCACTTCTTCTTGCCTTTACGGGGTGTATTCTGGTGGTTGGGCTGTCGGGAGCAAATCTGGGAGAAAAGCCTGCTCTTACATTTTTTCTGGGATTATGTACCGGTTTGGCATATGCGCTTTACAGTATTATCGGAAAATTTCTGGTTGGAAGATATGAATCAATGACTGTGACGGTATATACTTTTATCTTTGCGGCTTCAGGTACGTTTCTGATCAGTGATCCCGGAGATATGTTTTGTATCATAACAGAACATATCAAAAATATGCCGATTGTTATAGTTGGAAGCGTGATCACTCTTGCCATGCCATATGTGCTGTACTCTCTGGGCCTTCGCTATATGGAAAGCAGCAGAGCATCGATCATCGCATCCTTTGAGGTTGTGGCAGCCAGTCTGTTTGGAGTGTTTTTCTTTCATGAACGTCTGGGTTTTCTGAATTTGGCGGGTATTGTATGCGTGGTAGCAGCACTGATTCTTCTACAGGTAAATTCTGAAAAAAATATTGAAAATAATTGAGATAGAATACTTGATTTTTATGAAATCATATGTTATCATGCAATAGTGTGCCGCACAATGAGGTTTAAGTTCTGCCCTGTTACAGGTCAGACACCGTAGTTGGCGAGTAATGATAATAGGAGGTGCCATATGTACGCAATTATAGCAACAGGTGGTAAACAGTACAAAGTAGCAGAAGGCGATATCATTAAAGTAGAGAAGCTTGGTGTAGAAGCCGGAGAGACTTATACATTTGACCAGGTGCTTGCAGTAAGTGACAATGGATTAAAGATTGGTAATCCTACTGTTGAAGGTGCAACAGTTGAAGCTTCTGTAGTTGAGAACGGTAAAGCAAGAAAAGTTATCGTTTACAAGTATAAGAGAAAAACTGGATACCATAAGAAAAATGGTCACAGACAGCAGTATACTGCAGTAAAGATTGAAAAAATCAACGCTTAATATTGGAGAACATCCATGATTCATGTAACCATTTATCAAAATACTCAGAACGAATATACAGGTTTTCAGACAAAAGGACATGCGGGATACGATGATGCAGGACACGATATTGTCTGTGCAGCAGCATCGATTCTTGTTATTAATACGATCAATGCGATTGATCAGTTTACGGATGACGAGATTTCACTCAGTTCTGATGAGAAAGATGGAATGATTTCCTGTTACGTCAGAGGTAAAGTGTCTGACGCTACACAGCTTCTTTTGAAAACAATGGTTCTGGGACTGGAGCAGATGGTTGATGATGAGAACTATGCAGAATATATTGATTTAACATTCGAGGAGGTGTAACAACCATGATGAAATTAAACCTTCAGTTTTTCGCTCATAAAAAAGGTGTAGGTTCTACAAAGAACGGTAGAGATTCTGAGTCTAAGAGACTTGGTGCCAAGAGAGCTGACGGACAGTTCGTAAAAGCTGGTAATATCCTTTACAGACAGCGTGGAACAAAGATCCATCCAGGTATCAACGTAGGACGCGGTGGAGATGATACTTTATTTGCACTCGTTGATGGTGTGGTAAGATTTGAAAGAAAAGGAAGAGATAAGAAACAGGTTTCTATCTATCCAGTAGCTTAATTATGAGTTGAAAAGAGCGTTGCAGTTAACTCCTTTTACAGTTATGATGCAGCGCTCTTTTTTATGTAACAGAAAATATGATCGAACAGAAAGGAAAGACGTATGTTTGCAGACAGAGCAAGGATATATATCAGATCCGGTAAAGGAGGCGACGGTCATGTCAGTTTTCGTCGCGAATTATATGTACCGAATGGCGGACCGGACGGCGGAGACGGAGGCCGCGGCGGAGATGTGATATTTGAAGTGGATGAAGGACTGAATACGCTTCAGGATTATCGCCACAAAAGAAAATACACGGCAAAAGACGGACAACCGGGCGGTAAGCGCAGATGCCACGGTGCAGATGCAGATGATATTATATTGAAAGTTCCGGAAGGAACTGTAATTAAAGAATCAGAATCCGGAAAAGTAATTGCTGACATGTCCGGAGATAATCGCAGACAGATTGTTTTAAAAGGCGGCAAAGGCGGACTTGGGAATCAGCATTTTGCTACTGCGACCATGCAGGTGCCAAAGTATGCACAGCCCGGACAGCCTTCCAGAGAATTGTATGTAGATCTTGAGCTTAAGGTGATTGCAGATGTAGGTCTTGTAGGATTTCCGAATGTAGGAAAATCTACTTTTTTGTCCAGGGTTACTAATGCACAGCCAAAGATTGCGAATTATCATTTTACAACACTGAATCCAAATCTCGGGGTTGTTGACCTGAAGGATGGAAAGGGATTCGTAATTGCTGATATTCCCGGACTAATAGAAGGAGCTTCTCAGGGAGTGGGTCTTGGTCATGAATTCCTGCGTCACATAGAACGTACCAAGTTGATGATTCATGTTGTTGATGCTGCCGGAACGGAAGGCAGAGACCCTGTTGACGATATCTATAAAATCAATGCTGAGTTGGAAGCTTATAACCCGGAGATTGCAAAACGTCCGCAGGTAATCGCCGCAAACAAGATTGATGTTATCTATGCGGAGGGTGATGATCCTCTGAAACGTCTGAAAAAGGAATTTGAACCAAAGGGAATCCGTGTATTTCCGATATCCGGAGTGACCGGAGAAGGAATCCAGGATCTTTTATATTACGTATCTGAACAGCTGAAGGGACTGGATCAGGCGCCGATCGTATTTGCACAGGAGTATTTTCCGGAAGAAGAGCTCTTATTGGATGATCTCCCGTATACGGTCGAAAAAGAAGACGATATGTATGTAGTTGAGGGCCCGAAGATAGAGAAAATGCTGGGCTATACGAATCTTGATTCAGAAAAAGGCTTTGCATTCTTCCAGAAATTCTTAAAAGAATCCGGGATTCTGGAACAGCTGGAAGAAGCCGGAATTCAGGAAGGTGACACTGTTCGCATGTATGGACTGCAGTTTGATTATTATAAATAGGCAATAATAGGAGAATAAGATGATGACAACGAAACAAAGAGCATATTTGAAAAGTCTTGCAATGACGATGGAACCAATATTCCAGATCGGAAAAAACAGTATGACTCCGGAAGTCACCAAGGCAATCCAGGAAGCTCTGGATGCAAGAGAGCTGATCAAGATCAGTGTCCTCAAGAATTGTGCGGATGATCCCCGTGCACTTGCTGAAGTGATTGCAGAGCGTACACGTTCTCAGGTGGTTCAGGTAATCGGTAAAAAGATTGTTCTGTATAAAGAAGGAAAAGATAAAAACAAGAGGATCCAGCTTCCGTAATGGTAGAAATGACAGAACGGAAACAGTAATTCAGTGATGGAGCAGTGATATGAAGATTGGAATTATGGGTGGAACTTTTGATCCGATACACAACGGACATCTGATGCTTGGACAGGCAGCATATGAAGCTGCGAATCTGGATCAGGTATGGTTTATGCCAAATGGAAATCCTCCACACAAGAATTCGTCCTCTATGGAATCTGAAGTAGAGGATAGAATTCGCATGACGGAACTTGCAATTCGGCCATTTCCGCAATTCAAACTGGAATTATATGAAACAGAATGTACGAAAATCTCTTATTCCTACCTTACAATGGAATATATGACGAAAGAATATCCCAAAGATGAATTTTACTTTATTCTGGGAGCAGATTCTTTGTTCACCATTGAATTGTGGAAATATCCGGAAAAGTTTTTCCGTACTTGTACTGTTCTGGCAACCTATCGTGATGACATCAACACGATGGAGAAAATGAATAAACAGATCCGCTATCTGACAGAAAAGTATGATGCAAAAATTGAACTGTTTTCTACATCGCCTGTGAAAGTTGCATCTCACAAACTCAGAGAAGAAGTCAAAAAAGGAAGAAGTATCTCTGATTATGTTCCGGAAGAAGTAGAAACTTATATATTGTCGCATCATTTATATCAGAAGCATTGATATAATTTTGCTCCGCAAGTTTCTCGCAGAGTATATAATGAGGAAAAGATATGGATGAAAAGATTACAAAGATACAAATGAAACTTGAAAAAGAATTGGATAAGGAACGATTCCAGCATACTCTTGGTGTCATGTATACATCGGCGGCTATGGCAATGCGCTATGAGGCAGACCAGAAACGGGCACTTCTTGCAGGTCTTCTTCATGACTGTGCCAAATGCATCCCGGGAGATAAAAAGATCCAGTTGTGTGAAAAGCACCATCTTGGCGTATCCGAGGTGGAACGAAAAAACCCAAGTCTATTGCATGCAAAGCTCGGAGCATTCATAGCAGAAGAAAAATACCATATCAAAGAGCGGGAGATTCTGGATGCGATTCGAAGTCATACAACCGGAAGGCCCGGAATGTCTCTCCTAGAAAAAATTGTATATATTGCGGATTATATGGAACCGGGAAGAAAGGAACTGCCCAATATGGCGGATGTTCGCAGGCTGGCTTTCACAGATATCGATGCATGTCTGTACAGGATACTGAAAGATTCTCTGGTATACCTGAATACCCGTAATATATCTGTGGATCCGATGACGCAAATGACGTATGAATATTATAAGAAAGAATTAGGCAGGGAGGATTAGTATGGATCAGACAAAGGAAATGGTAAGTGTCGCCTTTACGGCACTGGAAGATAAAAAAGGAAGAGATGTCTGTATTATTGATATTTCAAACATATCCGTTCTCGCAGACTATTTTGTTATAGCAGATGGTAGCAGTGACAGCCAGGTAAGCGCACTGGTAGATAATGTAAGTGAAAAAATGCATCAGGCAGGATTCCAGCAGAAGCAGTGCGAGGGACAACGTGGAGGATCATGGGTGCTTATGGATTATGGTGATGTGATCGTTCATGTATTTGACCGGGAAAGCAGAGAATTCTATAATTTGGAACGCATCTGGAACGATGGAAAAAGAATTGATAATCTCAGTGAATTGTAAAAAATATGTAAATAAAATAAGAATTGCCGCAGAACGCTGTTGCTTTTTGAATCGTGCAGCTGTATTCTGCGGCAATTTTAATATATGGTTTATCAATAAACATCATTAACGAAGAAAACGGAAAACGCCAATAACCTTTCCCATAATCTGCACCTCCGAAACAATGATCGGATCTAAAGCATCATTCTCAGGCTGAAGTCGATAAATTCCTTCTTCTTTGAAGAATCGTTTTACGGTTGCACCGTCTTCAACAAGTGCAACAACAACTTCACCGTTACGTGCAGTCGGAGTCTGTTCCACCAGTACAAAATCTCCATCGTAGATTCCGATATTGATCATACTGTCGCCTCTGACTTTCAGCATAAAAGTCTGATTGTTCGGCATGTAATCCATTGGAATAGGGAAGTAATTTTCAATATTCTGCTCAGCAAGAAGTGGTTCTCCGGCGGCAACACGGCCAACGATCGGAACGTTAACCATCTCACGGCGATTAAAATTAAATGTATCATCTAAAATCTCTATTGCACGTGGCTTAGTCGGGTCTCTGTGGATATATCCGTTCTTTTCCAGTGTCTCCAGATGAGAGTGTACGGAAGAAGTGGATTTTAAATGAACTGCTTCACAGATATCGCGCACAGAAGGCGGAAACCCTCTTTCCAGAATCTGAGACTTAATATATTCTAATATTTCCTGTTGTTTTGCACTGATTTTACCCTGAGCCATGGAATCCTCCTTGTATATCAAATATGATACGAAATTCTTAATATAAATATTTTATCATAGGAAAGTTGAAAACGCAAACAAATGTTTAGAAAATATGTTCGATTTTTTGCAGTTCCTATATTGACAAACACATGTTCTGAATATATAATACAAGTAAAGAAACGAACAGATGTTCCGAACTATCGTTCGCAAGAGGGGATATAAGTATCATATGAGGAGGAATTTGTCATGAATGCACACAGATTACATGTAACTAGTAAAAGAAGAAGAGATGTATATTTGAAAAGAATGATGCTTGTCTTTACAGCTTTGATCCTGGTTTTGGGAATCAGTGTATTTTATGGAACAAGTCTCGTAGATGCTCATGATGGTACAGATTACACGAATAGTGCGGATCATAAGTATTATAAAAGCATTCAGATTGTTTCCGGAGATACATTATGGAATATTGCTGAAGAATATATGAATGAGAATTATGATTCTGTTACCGAATATATTGATGAATTGAAAAAGATTAATGGACTGACGTCTGATGACATTCAGGAGGGACAGTTTATTACGATTGCATATTTTGATACGGATTCTAGATAACATGTATGAATCTATCTGCCCGATATATAAGAAAAATCTTTATCTTATATATATTATACTCACCCATGGCAATGCCGGAATTCAGGAAC
>NZ_JAFBIZ010000003.1 GCF_021531995.1 Faecalicatena contorta | reverse complement strand
TACTTACACATTTTAATTATATTTTAAATAGATATGATATAATAGCATTATTATAGTTGGATGGAATGGAGAAAAATACTATGAAGAAAAAGAATCGGATTCGTGAGTGGCTCAGTGTGCAGATTGCAAAAAGACCGGCAACTGTGATCCTGGCAGCTATTTTTTTGCTCAATATCTGTTTTTTTGTGATCGCTGCGGTGGTGATATCGAATCTTGCACCGGAGACACTGGAAAACAGAGGGTTTGGGGCATCTGTCTATTATACGATATCGATGATTCTGGACGCGGGATGTATCGGACTTGTCGTTGAAGATGTGGGAAAAGCCAATGTCTCCATCATCATTGCGTGTATTGTAGTCGCGGTTATCGGAATGATCACCTTTACCGGTGCAGTCATCGGTTATATTACCAATTATATTTCTGACTTCATCAACAGTGCCAATAAAGGTGAGAATAAGCTGTATGTTTCCAATCATATTGTGATCCTGAACTGGAATTCCAGAGCATCGGAGATCATCAATGATCTTCTCTACAGCGGACAGCCGGAAAAAGTGGTCGTGCTGGTGGAGGATGGAAGAGAAGTCATTGAAAAAGAGATTGAAGAGCGCATCATGGCGACTCTGGAAAAGGAACGGAGTGATCTGCGCAGGGCCTGTGAGAAGATGGGCTGGATCAGAGGCAGAAGCTATTATCGGAAACATATGCTTCGAAACAGGATTACGGTGATTGTGCGGGAAGGGGATACATTTTCGGTAAAGAAGCTCAATGATATTTCCATCAGCAGAGCGCGGGCGGTGATTATTCTGGGAAAGACGTTTCAGAATAAATTGTGTAAGTACGATGTGCAGGAAGACATGGACCGATACCGTAAGGGCAATTCGCATACGGTAAAGACGCTGATTCAGGTGGCGGAGATGACGGGGAGCGCAGATTCGGCAGACAATCAGAAAGTTGTGGTAGAAGTGGAGGATGAATGGACTCTGGAGCTTGCGGGCAGAGTCATCCATCATAAAGAACAACTGGAAAAATGTAATATCGTGCCGATTGCCGTGAATAGAATTCTGGGCCAGATCTTGTCTCAGTTTGCGATCATGCCGGAATTGAATCTGGTGTACGGAGAGCTGTTTTCGAATAAGGGCGCTGCTTTTTTCAGCAGAAAATGTGACAGCCAGATAGAGGATATCGCTTACATTAACGAGTATATGAAAGAACATATGCATGCGATTCCGTTGACCTGTATGGATGGAAAAGAAGGAACGGAGTTCTACTACATTGCAGAAAAGGAAAAAGATCTGGATGATGTATCTGTCTGTGATACAGGAGAGTATCGGGTGAAGGTCAATCCGGATTACTGGCTGGAGAAGCGAAATATTATTATTCTCGGACATAACAGTAAGAGCGAGGCTGTCATGGAAGGATTCAACGCATTCCGTGCAGAATGGAACTATAAAGATCCGGAATGGATCCATGCAAACGGAGGACCTGAGATCCTGAATATCATGGTAATCGATGACGAAAAGAGTATGGAAAGAAATGGAGGATATCAGAAGTATCCGTATGTTAATCACAGGATTACGGCAGATGTATATGATAAACAGGCGATCTGTGATGCGGTCAATGAATTCGTGGACAACAGTGTCGGAGATACCAGTATTCTGATCCTGTCGGATGATCTGGTGGCAGTGGAAGAGCAGGATGCAAAAGCCCTGACCTACCTGATCTATGTGCAGGATATCATCGCAGAACGGATTGAGAAGAATCCGGATTTCGACAGAGAAAGTATCGATGTCATAGTTGAGATACTGAATCCAAAGAATTATGATATTGTGCGAAGCTACAGTATTAACAATATCGTTATCAGTAACCGGTATATCAGCAAGATGGTGACACAGATCGGAGAAAAAGAGGCAATCTTTAATTTTTACAGTGATATCCTGACCTATGATGAAGAGGGCGGTACCATATATGAAAGTAAAGAACTGTATGTAAAGAAGGTGAAGGATTTCTTTGCGGAAACACCGAAGCCATGCACTGCGGCGCAGCTGATACGGGCAACCTACCAGGCATCCGGGGATGATAACAAGTCTATCATCTTCGGTTATGTACGCCAGGGAGGAGAACTGGTGATATTCTCCGGTGACCAGGAGGAGATCTGGGTGGAACTGAAGGATACTGATAAAATTATTCTGTTTAGTAATCATTAAGGAGTTGTAGAATATTTAGAAATAGTTTATAATTATTTTATGTGTTTTATACATTTTATATAATCGTGTGAGTATTATACAATTATTTTGGAATTTTTTATGAGGGTGGAGCAAAAGATGAAACGAATATTTTCAAAAATTCTTAGTATTGTCATGGCTGTTGTTATGCTTGCCGGTATCGGATTTACCTCACAGGCGGAGAATACAAAGCAGGGGAAGACCAGAGCAATCTACGTAGTATTTGATAATTCGGGAAGTATGTATGGACCGGGGAATATGGCGTGGTCGCAGGCTACCTATGCGATGGAAGTTTTCTCGGCAATGATGAATTTTGACAGTGGAGATGTCATGAAGATCTTTCCGATGCATGAAGTGACTACCGGTGGAAATAACGGGACAGACAGGATATCTTCCATTACGATTCAATCTATTTCAGATATTGCTCAGATTCACAATATGTATACGCCAAGTCCAAAAGGAACTCCTTATACACAGGTAAATACGGCGGCCAATGAGCTTGCTGCTCTGATGGACGGAGGAGCGGTACAGGAGGGCTGGCTCGTTGTACTGACAGACGGAGACTTTGACAGTGATGTACCTGCTGCGGGTCTGCAGGCGGATCTGGAGCAGAAGGCACAGCTGCGGGAAAATATGTATGTACAGTATCTGGCTATGGGAAGCGAGATCAAGAACGTGCCGGACGGCAATGAAAGCCTGGGCTTTTACGCACAGAAGGCAGGAGACAGTTCTGCGGTAATCAATGAGCTTGCAGTGGTGAGCAATCGTATATTCAAGCGAAATGAATATCAGGGATATAAAGAGGGACAGAGTATCGAACTCGATATTCCGCTCAGTAAGCTGATCGTGTTCGCACAGGGCAGTAAGGTGAATATCAAAGGGCTTCAGAATAAAGAGGGCAGTGAGGTCAATATGGAGAGCTGCTATGAAGTATCGTGCAGCAGTACAGATGGAGCAGGACTAACTTCTTATGTAACACAGACTCCAACAAAAGATACTTCATTAAAAGGAGCAGTTGCTGTTTTCTCAGATCCTTCTTCGATTATGGAAGGAAGTTATACGCTGGATGTGGAAGGGGCAGATTCCATTCAGATCTATTATGAGCCGAATGTCAAATTCGGAATAGAACTCATCCGCGGAGACAAGAGTGTAGATGGGGATACCATTGAGGGCGGACAGTATAAAGTTCAGGTCGGATTTGTGAATCAGTTGTCCGGAAAGTTCATTAAGGATTCGAAGCTTCTGGGAGATCCGCAGTATCAGCTTGTTGTAAACGGAGAAGAATACGGGCTCGGAGGAGGAAATGGATCCACACAGTCGGTAGAGATCGAGGTGGATGGAGATACTCTGGAGCTGGAAGCAGATGTGGTCTATCTGAATGATTACACAGATCATATGGAAAAGTCTTATACTGTATGTACGCTGGATATGGAAGTGAAGGCACCGTCCTCTGTTGCACTCAAGGCGATTGCAGACGATCCGGAAGAGATACAGATCAAGGCGATGAAAAATGGCGAACCTCTGACGGAGGAACAGTGGAATCAGGCAGAGGTCGTTATCAGCAGCAAAGACAGTGAAGGCAATGAATTTCCGATTGAATGGGAGATCAGTCAGGGCAGTGAGGTGTCAACCTGGCTGGCAACTCCAAAGTATAAAAATGGAGACATGTTTGATACAGGAACCGGAAAGGCGGATATTACCGTCAGTGTATCGACTGAGATAGACGGAGATAATTATGGAAAATCACAGACGGTGTCTATGGAGATCAAGGATGACAGAGGTCCGATTGATTATCTGAAAAAGTACTGGAAACAGATTACGATCTGTCTGTTAATCCTGATCTTGCTGTTGGGATATGTGCCGCCGTTTAAAAAACGGTTCCCGAGAAAGATGAAACGTCGTCCGACCATAGAGTGTACGGCGGAGAAGATCGGCATCCGTGATACGATGGTAAAGGGGAATTTTGAGAAGAATATGTTGTCGGTGATGCTTCCGTACAAAGCAGAAGTCGGAAGACTTACGTTCTCACCGGCTCCGGTGAAAAAGACGGCACGATTAAAGGCAGCCGGAGGAGGCGGAATGTGGATCCTCAATACGACGGCATTTGCAGGAAAAGAAGATACTACATTCAATGGAATGACGATCCAGGAGAATTATAAGGGCCACTATCGGATCTCGGCAAGTACGATCATTGTGGTATCGACTCCGGAGTTTACATATACCTGTATTCCTAATGTACAGAGAACGGCAGATGGATCGATCAAAAAGAGTAAAGGGAAAAAGAAGAAAAAATAAAAGAGATACTTAGTGAGGAGGAAAAGACATGATTGCACCAACATTATTAGTGGGACTTGGAGGAACCGGATCAAAAATTGTATGCCGTGTATCGAAGATGGTTACGGAAGAACAGAGAAAACGGATCGGGTTCGCGGTATTTGACACGGATATCAATGAACTTCGGGAAATTCGCGAAGAAAATCCGTATATTAAGACGGTACAGACTTCTACCAAGCTGACGGTAGGAGAGTATCTGAATATTGATACACATGCAAGAGATACATGGTTTCCGGTAAACGGAATTCTGAACAGTAAGTCTCTTACAGAAGGAGCGGGACAGGTAAGAGCCATCTCCAGACTTGCCCTGGATACTGCAATCCGTGCCGGTAATATGGAACCGCTCCACAAGGCAATTGAAGAACTTTATAAGCTGGAAGGAGATTCCGGAGAACAGGCACTTCGTGTCGTTATCGTAAGTTCACTTGCAGGAGGAACCGGATCCGGTCTGATTCTTCCGGTAGCTCTGTACCTGAAGAATTACCTGGCAACGAAGTTCCAGGCAAGTGCGAATATTACCAGAGGTTTCTTCATTCTTCCGGAAGTATTCTATGAAGTAATTCGCGGACAGACCGAGAGAAACAATCTGAGATGTAATGCTTATGCAGCGCTTCGAGAGCTGGATGCATTCCTTATGAAGGGTGATAAGACACTGCCGGAAAAATATGAAAACAGTGTGCGCGTGGAATTTCCACGGGTAGGCTCTGCCGAAGTAGAAGAATACGATGTCAGACCATATGATTTCTGCTTCCTCTTTGATGCGCAGAACACAGAAGGCAAGAAGCTGAACAGCTTTAACCAGTATCTGGATCATGCGGCCAACTGTATCTATTCGCAGTCCATTGGCCCAATGAATAAGAGAAGCAACTCTTCGGAGGATAACACGATCCGTGAATTATGTGCACAGAGAGGCCGTAACCGTTATGCCGGTGCAGGATCTGCGATGCTGATTTATCCGACGGATGACGTGAAGGAATATATTGCGCTGAACTGGGCGAAAGAATGTGTATCCAAGCAATGGCTGGTATTTGATGATATGTACCGGGAAAAATGTCTGGCCAATTCAGAAATGCGTGCACAGGGATTCCATGTGCGCGATATTGACGCATCGGTAGATTACATCGAGTCGATCAATCAGCTGGCAAAGCAGAAGGATCCATTTGCCAAAGCAATCGAAGAAGCTTGTACAATCTATGATGACGGCGGCTATAAAAAGGTTGGTGACAAGTGGTCTGAGTATGTAGATCAGCTTAAGAAATTTGTAAAAGCAAGTACGACGACCGGACAGATGGATCTGGATTCCCAGAAGAGACAGGCGATCGGCCTGATCAATGATATTGAGGTTGGAAAGAAGGAGACGGCAGAAGATCTGCAGACAGCGTTCGGAGAAGTGGAAAAGTATAAAGATATGGTCGTGAAGCGCAGTGAGGATTCCGGAAGGACTATCGCCTATACGATCTTCAAGGCAAAGAACGATTCTGCGACCAAAGACAGACTGCCACACCAGATGGAGACCTACTTAAGAGATCAGCATGGGGAATTTGTTCACCCGAACGCAGTCAGATATTTTCTGTATCAGGCACTGGAACTCATGAAGCAGGAGAAGGTGCTCGTAGATAAGGAGAATAAGAAGAAAGAAAAATTCTTTGAAGATTTTTATAATATTTTTGATGATCCGAAGAGCGATGAAGTAGAGACGGTAGATCAGCTGACAGAGAGGAAGCTTGACAAGAAGACGCAGCAGGAGATGAAGGATCAGTTCCGCTTCTACTTAAGTGAAGTGGACAAGTACAGAACCAGCAGCGTTCTTGCAGAGGTATTCCGTGAAGGTATTGACTATATCGCCAGTCTCTGTGATGCATTCCAGACTTTCTATGCTTCCTTTGAAGACAGAATCGGAAAGCTGGATCGAAGAATCACTTCTCTTCTGAAGAAATATGGCAATACCGCAGGAAAGACCACCCGTTATGTCTGCGCTTCTCCGAATTGCTTCGCACGACTGTTAAAGGAGATGCCATATACCGGTAATACGATTACGATCGACAAAGAACTGGCAGAAAGTATCTATGCAAAAGTACGCAGCTACTCCATGATGAAGGAAAAACCGGAAAACGGCGGCTACTTTGAAGAGTTGTTTGAAGACGGTATCATCGGTTACTTTGAAGATTCCCTGATGGAGATCTACGGAAGCACTGTTAATATGGATGTTCTTTCTGCATTGGAAAGAGAAGCAAAATATGAGGCAAATGAGTATGATTATGGCCGAATTGAGCAGTATGTTCGCCGTGTAATCGCAGAGACCAGAAATCTGTCGAACCCGTTCATCGAGCGTCCGCTTGGAGAACAGAGAGAACCAATTGCCGCATGTACATACAGCAAACAGCTGGATCCGAAGGATGATTCACCGAGATCTATGCTGATTGCTCAGGAACTGGGTAATTACGGCGGTAATCCGGATGAGGATATTCCGTTGAATATGATTATGTTCTATCAGGCGATCTATGGACTCCGCGCGAACGGATTATCCAAGTTCTCACCGGGAAGTGAAGCTGACGGAAGATGCGAAGGCGAGTATTACAAAGCATATTATGAACTGGTGAACCAGATCAAGCCGAAGTCCGATAAGACACCGGTCATCACGCCGCACATTGACCGCAACTGGCATATAGTTACCTGCCTGCCGGATCTGGACGATGAGAATCAGGAACGTCAGGAAAGAAGGATTTACCGCGCATTCATTCTGGGTCTGATCTTCAATCTGATCAGTTACAGAAAGATTGCAGAAGGCAAATATCTGTACAGATTACAGCTGAATGGCATCGAAACAGAAGAATTTGTAGTGTCCAACGGTACACCTTGTGACCATTATTATGAGGTGCTGGACGCACTGATCATCAATCCGGTTGTGGTCAGAACGATCATTAACTATATGGATAAGAAGTTTGCAGCAGAGAAAAACAGTGCAGGAAAGATTACACTGGAGACCAGTCTTCTCATGAAGAATCTTGGCAAGTTAAAGAGTGAAGAATTTAAGAAGGATCACCTGTCCATCTTTGATCTTGCACTTCTGCTCAAAGTATCTACTCCGGCTGCAGAATTTGATAAGAAAGTTGGCAAGGACATCATGAAAGAGACGCTTCAGATGATCTACGATTATATGAAGACGATCGTTCTGGGAGATGATCTTGACTGGGTATACGGCAATTTTGTATATGAACAGATCCAGCTGTTTGATCAAAATGTAGACTGGTACTTTACAAACTGGAGAGATAATTTCAGCGATTATGTAGATGACCTGATGCAGATTGCGGCAAATGAACTTGAGAATAAAGGACAGGATGACCTTTGTGAACAGATGCAGGTGCTGATTGAGGCTGCCAGAGAAAGAAGAGCGTAATTAGCTGATAATAAAGGCGGTGAAAGTAATGCATACAGTAATTATACTGAGTAGGCACTCATCGGATCTGCTGAGAGAGTTTCGATTTCTTTTTCAACCGTTCATCAACAATGATACCATAAGCTTTTGTGATTGGAATGAGTCAGGAACAGATCTTTCTACATCTGTTCCCGACTTGTATAAGCTGATTAAGGGAAGAACAGAGTGGAGAGCTGTCATTATCAGTGCCGAGCCGGTATACGGGAAAAGAACCGGGCCGGTGCCGGATGAGAAGAATCCGTTTGATTTTCCGGGGGAAGTATCGGAAGATCCCATCCCGCGTGACAGTACCGTTCCGATTATCCGACTGTCGCATATGATCTGTGGTTATCCGGCAGCCCTGGTCAGAAATTTTGAAGAGGGCTATGAGTATACAGATGAGATTACCGGGAAGACCTGCAGAGTAAGAGCATCGGAATTATCGAAAGAGGAGTTCTATTCGCTGTCAGAGACGTATAAGGACGGGCTTAGACCGATCTATCTGAAGGAAAAAGTATCGGAAGAGATTGAACAGACCAGAAAAGCACTGGAAGAGAAGTATTCTTTTACGGATGTACGCCCGCAGGAAGTATATCTGATCTCCATGCGCAGGCATCCGGATGATGAAAATTATATATATGAATCGTGGAAATCACCGTTCGAGATCGAAAGTTCTGATTTTTGCCGCAGGAATAATTATCCCGGAATCTGTCGTTTTCTGTGTTACAGTATTACGAATCCGGAGAACAGCAGGTATATGAAAGAGCTGACAGAATTCTGGCTGGCGGTTCTGTCCGTATCTGTGAATAAGATTCCGGCCAGTACACTGCAGGCTTATAAGCTGTATCGATTTGGGGTAAATGTGTCAAAGGAAGAGTTGTCAGATCTGTTGAACAGTCACCTGAATAAGATGGAAGCAGCTTTGACCTTCGTTCAGCAGAGGCTTCGGATGAAACCGGAAAATACCTTTGAGGAAGGTGTAAAGATCGTAGAAAAGCAACATATTCCGGTGATTTTTTCGGAAAGCTCGGGCAAAAACCTGTATATTGATACAGGGCATGTCGGTCTGAGCAGGGATTATCCGAGTGATGAGCTGGAGTATTGGAATACGCAGGTACGTGAAAAGCAGGGAAGTGTAGAACGTTTCCTGAAGATGCCAAGACGTGCGATCGATCGGGCTTCCTCGCATGTAAAAGGGCGTGCGGACAGCTTTTTCGATGACGAATATGAATTGGATCGATTTCAGATTGAAGAACTCCAGGACGAGCTGGATACGCTGGAACTGGAGATTTTGACCAGTGATACACGTAGTGTGATTGACGAACAGCGGATCCGGAAGGAAATGAACAGGGTTGACAGACAGGTGAAAAAGGATATTGCAGTGCGCATGCGAAGAAATGTTGTGATCAGCACAGGCGTTATCATCCTGCTGATCTACATGATTGGATATTTCCCTTATATTTTTAATTCGCTAAAGCTTGGAAAACAGCAGTTTTTTGCGTCTCTGGGTCTTACTCTGGGGGCAACTGTCCTTGCATCGATCGGTGGAATTGTGGCATTGTTTCTGCTTCGCGGGAAGATCATTGCGAGTATGGAACGTTTTAATGATCTTATGAGAGAGCTGATCAACAGTGTGAACGGATCTGCCAAGAAGTTTGAAGGATATTTTTCCACGCTGTGCACTTATATGAAGGCACAGTCGATCTATGCAGGTCTGACAAAGAAAAATGATGCGGTTTCCGAGAGAACCTTAAGGCTTAGAACACATAAACAGGCACTTAAAATGTCGATTGAGCGGGATGAGGAATTTGCATCTGCATTTGGTGTAAAGCGAATTGCAGACTTTGAAAAAAATGTGACCCGTTTCTTTGATGAGGATAAGCTGCCAAAGGATAACAGACTCTATTATTATGAGCCGGATGGAGGAAAGTCTGAAATTCCGTTGAATACGGCAGGCGATACGATCCGTGCGCCGTATAAGTTTATCGCGGGTCTGGTGATTGAAAGAGAAGATCTGTACGAAGAAGCGAAAGGAGAAGATTCATGACAGGGATATTACAGTTGATAAAAATCGTGCTCTGTACAGCATCCTTCATCCTTCTCTGTACGGCTGCAATGAAGATTAATCTGGATCGGACAGACAGGGCAAAGCAGTTTCTGATGCCGGTGATTGCGCTGGTATACTGTGTGATTGCACTGATCTTCCTGAATCAGATGTTTGTAGCGATAACGCGAGTGATCCGGCTTATCAGTGGAATGTTTCCATTTGTCAGCGGGCTGAATCTGCAGAAGTATCTGATATATATAGCAAATGTCCTGATGGCGGCCGGATTTCTGCTGGTTAAGCTGATTGTTCTTCCGATTCTGAAACGGATATGGGAAGGATCGGAGGAACTGACAGAAGCAACCTCAGGAAAATGTTATGAGTATGATAAAGAACTGGATAAATGGTTTGTAAAGCCGGAGTATGGACAGATCAAGTTTTATTGTAAAGGGATATACTTCACAGCAGTTGCGGTATCAAGTGCTGTGTTTGTGTTGTCACAGTATTATCCGAAAATGCCGGCTTTTCAGACAACATTTTATCCGATTTTCGGGTTACTTGTGCTGGGAGAAGTGGTATGCTTTTTATCCGGACTTACGAAAAGCGAATTTATTGAAGATATTCTGGGTGAAGATGAGGAGTCCTATAAAGTAGCCAATTACGGGTTGCTTCGGGATGTATTAAAGAGTCTGTTCGGGGATCATGTGCTGTATGATTCTACGGTGGACAATGGACTTGGCGTACCGGCTACCTATGAGACGCTTGAGGAGATGTGCGAGAGCAAAGATGCTTCGGTTGCGAATCTGGGTCAGTACTTCCGCGCTTTGAAGGAAAGTGGAAAAGAGATTGAACCGGGTTATGTGAAGAGTTGCATTAAGCTCATGAAAGGACAAAGTGTGCTGTTCTGCGATCCATTTTACCGGGATCTGACAGAATACCTTATGATTCCGATGACCAGGCAGCTGATGAAGAATCGAAAAAGTCTGATCGTCATGGGCAGGGATTCGGCTGTTGATGATGTGGTGCAGTGGCTGAATGAAGGAATTGTCGAACAGATCAATACAGACAGTCTCTGGAAAGTTGAGGTTCTGGATCAGAATGTCACAGAGGCAGACATTGGAATTCTGAAGTTCAGTGATCTGTTTAACCTTGAGATACAGAAAAACAATGCAGAATTTTTGAGAAAAGTCGGATTTGTATTTATTGTGGAGCCATCAAAGCTTCTGGCGACCGGTCAGATGGGACTGAATCTTCTGATTGGCAGATTCGACCGGCAGGACAGTGTAGTCTATGCGGCCTGTGACAGAAACTGTGACGGACTGGTGGATGCATTGTCACATACTTTGCGGACCAATATTACGGAAGTGGCAGCGACGAGTCAGAGCGGTTCTATTACTTCGATCATGTGCTGGGATGCCGATGGAGAATATATGCATCACAGAATCTTTTCCAATGTATCCCGATATATGGGTATCGGAACAGAGATCAATGCCGTGGCCATGAAATATCAGATTGCCAATACGAGATGGATCAGCGGAGAAAAATTCCCCGTACTGGACATGAAGTGGATTGCGGGGCAGTATTATAAAAAAATCTGCGGCTATACGGATCTTCCGATCAGCCAGGAAAGCTTTAACAGAGCGTTTCAGGTGGATTCGAATCTCTGGAGTCCGAGACTGCAGGAAAATGCATTTCTGGTTGTGGAAGATGAGTTCCTGAATCTGTTTGAGATGGTGCGCCTGTATGCAACGAGGGCAAAACAGCAGGGATTTATCAATGTGATCAGTGAGAACTATCTTCTTCGTGATTACATGTTTGAAAATGCACAGACGTTTCTTGCAGATCCAAAGGCGATTCCGACGATTGTGGCTGATTATACCCGTTCGGAGCGTAATACTGTAATGAAGCTTCTGATGCGGATGTCAGGAGAGCAGGTCGGTGAAGATGAGATCGCAGAGACATTGATGGTCAGCGGTATTGCATTTGATGCGGAAGCGCCTCTTGAAACATTGAAAATGTTGATCTACAAGCATTGTGATATTGAGGAGATTAACATCAGGATTTATTTCCGTGATGAGCTTCTGGCAGACGGTCTGAGGACAGAGACAAAGAAATACTATGCAATTGAAGAACAGACAGAGATTGCAGAATTTGTCCGTAATCTGAAGAATGCATATTATATTGCGGAAGATGAAAAAGGGGAGACTTATTATATCGGAGCGAAGCTTTATGGACATGTGTTCCAGGCGTTGATTCCCGGACAGTTCCTGACTTACGCGGGCAAATATTATGAGGTGCAGTCTATCACTCCGCGTAACGGCGTAGTAGTAAGAAGAGCTGCTGATCATATTACAGAGAGAAAGTATTACCGGCAGATTCGGCATATCACGGTTACAAACTGGAAAGATGATACAAGTGTCGGAGGACAGAAGACACTGGGAGATATCCGGATTCTGAAGGGATACTGTCAGGTGGAAGTTCTGACTGATGGTTATCTGGAAATGTCGGATTATCACGATCTGAAACACGGACGTCACGTCTATGTCAGCAGTATTCCGAAGCGTTCTTATCGCAATAAGCTCGTGATGAAAGTAGAATTCCCGGGGGCTTCTGATCAGATTCGTTATACGATTGCACTGATGATGAATGAGATATTCCGGACCACTTATCCGGATGCATACCCGTATATCTGCGCGGTAACTCCGTTTGGTATGGAAAATGAGATTCCAAAGAATCTGAAATATGCGATGTATTCTATGGAAAGTGATTCCGAGACTCCTGGAATCTATATTGTAGAGGATAGTGAGATAGACCTTGGTCTGATTGCTTCTGTGGAAAGAAATCTGGAACGATACTTTGAGATTATCTCGGAGCTTCTGAACTGGCATGATGTGAAGATGCAGGAGAAGCCGGAAAAAGAGCCGGAAGGAGAGTTTGTACCGGAATTTCCGCCGGAAGAAGAGAGACCGGAGAATCAAACAAAGAAAAAAGGCTTTTTCCGACGTATCCTGGAGAAGATAAAATCCTTCTTTAAGAGAAAACCGAAAGCGGAGAAACCAAAAGTAGAAGAACCAAAAGCGGAGGAGCCAGAGTCAGAGGAGCCAAAAGCGGAAGAGCCAAAAGTGGAGGAGCCAAAGACGGAAGAGCCAAAAGAGGAAGAGCCAAAAGCGGAGGAGATAAAAGAAGAACCGAAAGAAGATGAAGCGACAGAAAAAGTGGGAAGATCCATGAGCATGCGCGATGTCAGCCCAACAGAGAAGCTTGATATTGAAGGAGAGGATGAAGAACTGATGCCTCAGGAGAGTGAGCAGACAGAATATCAGAAGCATTGTTTCCTGAAATACGGATATGAAGAGGTCGACAGCTTCCTGGATCTGTCCGGAACCGCAGCCTATCTGGCGGCATACGGATATGACCGCAACCCGCTTCAGCAGGTGCGGGACAATGAGAAAGCTGCGGAAGAATATGCAAAAGCATACGATCCGAATAAGGCAGGCGCTCATTTCTGCGATTTCTGTGGTGTCGAGCTTGCAGGTGGAGAGTATGAAGTGTTAAAAGACGGCAGAGAGCGTTGTAATCACTGTTCCTCTACGGCACTTCGTACTGGAGAGGACTTCAAAGAAGTGTTTAAGATGGTACTTCGCAATATGGAGATCTTCTATGGAATCAAGATCAATGCTGCAATCAAAGTACGTATGACGGATGCAAAGAGTATTGCGAAGCATTTTGGAGAAGAATTCGTTCCGACACCGGGTGTGGATGGAAGAACACTTGGATTTGCACAGAAGGATGCTTCCGGATACAGTCTGTATATTGAAAACGGTTCTCCGAGGCTGGCAGCAATGGCGACGATTGCCCATGAGTTGACACATATCTGGCAGTACCAGAACTGGGATGACAAGGCAATTATTGCGGCATATGGTCCACAGAACAGGTTGGAAGTATACGAAGGAATGGCAAAATGGGTCGAGATACAGTATCTGTTGTACCTGAATGAGACTGCTTACGGAAAACGGGAACAGATTCGGACGATGCTTCGGCAGGACGAGTACGGAAGAGGATTTATTCAATATCTGAAAAAGTATTCGCTGTCTTATCAGCAGGAAAGAAAACGCACTCCGTTCCAGGAATTCCCGCCGCTGTAAGAGGAGAAATGTGATGAAAAGATTATTATCTGTTATCTCATATATTTTCATATCGATAGCCCTTTTTTTCAGTGGCGTGATGTTGGAGGTATCGCCGTCGGATCTTGTCAGGCAGGTGGTTCAGGATCAGATAGATATTGACGATCAGGATCAGGCGGATGACAGTAAAGATGCTTCAGATGATAAGGATGATGCGGTTGTTCAGGATGAAGCGGATAATCAGATCAACACGAGATACTATTATTCGCTGATGGACGATTCGGAAAAGGAGAATTATGACAGGATTCAGGAGGCTGTTGCTGGAGAGGAAAATTCAGTTGTCCTGGACGTAATGGATCAGGAGGAACTGAAACGGATATTTTTAAGTGTTTACTATGATTATCCGGAATATTTCTGGCTTGAATATTATTACAGCTACAAAAGTACTGATGAGGGCATGGAACTGATCTTTAATTATAACTGTACCGGATCTGAAAGAGAAAAACGAGAAGCAGAGATTGAACAACAGGCAGGAGCGATTCTTGCGGGACTTCCGGCCGGTGCGGGGGATTATGATAAGGTAAAATATGTGTTTGAGACACTGGTGGATATGACGAAATATGAGCTGGATGCGCCGGACAATCAGAATATCTACAGTGTCTTTGGAAATTGGACAACGGTATGTGCCGGATACGCCAAAGCAACCAAGTATCTTCTGGACCGTGCAGGAGTTGAGTGTTTCTATGTTACCGGATTGGCTGATGGAGAACCTCATGCCTGGAATATCGTGCAATGTGACGGGCAGTATTATTATGTGGACACGACCTGGGGAGACCCTTTGTATCAGGAGACTCAGGGCGAAGAGATGCAAAAAAAGGGAACTGCCTATGAATATCTGTGTTGTACCGGGGAGTTATTGTTCCGAACACATACTCCGGATGAGGAGTTTACGCTTCCGGAATGTACAGACAATTCCCTGGAGTATTACAGAATGGCGGGCAGATATCTGGAGTCCGCAGATCAGAATGCGATTCTGGAGATTATGAAAAAAGATATTGATAACGATGAGAAACAGACAGAGATCCAGTTTTCCGGAGGAGATGCGTTAGATCAGGCGGTGGCACAGATTGATTCAACCTTACAGCAGGTGCGAGAGTATTCAAAATCCAAAAAAGGAAAATCACTGGGTGAACTTTGGTACACGTACAGGGATAACACGTCTATTTTGATTGTGTACTGGGAATAAGATAAAAAAAGAGGGACTACTGTAAAATATAGATGTATTTCATTCAAAATATACAATTTCCACAAGAACGCTTCGACGCTCACTTGCTTACCTCAGCTTTTCTTATGGAAATTGTATATCCATAATGATATTTCTATATTTTGCAGCAGTCCCTCTTCGTATGTCGATTAATATTGATGTGCAATTTCAATAAACTTGCGCACCTTTTCCGGATCCTTTTTCTGATCGGTTTCTACTCCGGAATTGACATCGACGGCATAAGGATGCACCGCATTGATGGCTGCTTCCAGATTATCCGGGGTCAGTCCGCCTGCAAGAATAACCGGGAGCGGCAATTCTTCGACGATCCTGCGGCTGATGCTCCAGTCATGAGTCAGTCCCGTACCGCCTAGACGGTCAGCGGTACGGCTGTCAAGAATGATGCCGTCCACTTCTCCGACAAAACGTTCGGCGTATGCAATGGCTTCTGTTCCGGTAACACTGACGGACTTTACAATTTTAAGGTAAGGAAGTGTTTCCCGGATTTTCCGGATCTCTTCCAGCGGGATGTCGTTATGCAGCTGGACGGTGTCGACAGCAAGCTCCTCCAGCATTGGGATGATGTCGGGAGCAGTCTGAAGATGAGTGACCGCAACCCTTGTAACGAAGGGAGGAATTGACCGGATCAGCTCTCTGGCTTTCGGGACGCTGACTTTGTCTTCTGCCAGATGTGTGATGCCTACAAGAAAACCAATGGCGTCACAGCCGGCGCCGAGGGCAATATTCAGTTCCTCAAGAGTATTCATTCCACATATTTTTGCTTTCATAGGCTAAGTGTCTCCTTTGATTAATATCATGATGGTGTCGATCAGAACCAGGATTCCAATCAGCAATGCGGCTTTCGGGCTGATCCATATGGCTGCCAGAAGAAGAAGATATTTCAGAATCAGAGCAATCCATGAAGGCTTTATTCCGAAGCGGATGTGTTCGTTCTGTTGTTGGGCACCGTCGGATGCTTCTTTGGCATCTGATGTTTTATCTGCGTGAAGATAGATGGACTGAATAACAACATCATTTACGTAATCCCGAAGTTCCGCACAGAATGCGTTGTCACAGATATACAGAAGCTTTGAAAGAATTGACAGCGCGTTAGCGGTAGACCATGTGTATACATCGGATTCCGGGGTACATTTCCATCCGCCGGTTGCATCATCCTGCAGCTGGATCAGATAATAGATCGCTTTGGAGATGCAGGGATCTGAAAAGGATACTTCGGTATTACGCAGCAGACCTTTTAAGGCCCATACAGTTCCAAAATGCCGGAAAGTAAAGACTACATCTTTCCGGATTCCGATCTCATAAAAGATGTCATAACTTCCGTCCGGATTCTGGGCAGAGCGCAGATAATCGACTCCACGGCGGATATTCTGATGATACTGATGGGGAAAGGTATGACCAAGTGCCATCAGTACATAGCCGGTAGAAACAGCCTGAGAGAGATACTGTTCAGAGATTGCTTTCCGGGAAAATGATTTTTCCATCTGGCTGAACTCTTTCACAATCTGCTGAACGGGCTGATTGCCCCATCCGCCATCTTCGTTCTGCGAACGAATGAGCCAGTCAACCGCTTTTTCGATTGCATGGTCGTATTTGTCGGCAGTTCCCAGACGCAGGGTATAAGACTTCAGACAATATACAACGAGGGCTGTTCTTGTGGAGGTGGAGTTTTCACCGTAATCATCGGCCCATCCACCATCTTCGTTTTGCAGGTCAGTGATAAGATCTGCACATTCTGTGGCAGCGATATAGATCTTTTCCAGAGGGAATTCAGGTTCGAATTCAGTGTATTTTTCACTGAACTGGATCAGAGCATACATGATCCATACATAATCAATTACGATCGCACCATTGATTGAAGGCTCCAAAAGCCAGTTTTCTATGGCCTCGCAGAGCAGTATCTTCTGGTTGGTATCGAGAAATTCAGATAACTGAGAACATACGCTTACGACTTCGGCAGTATTCTGTGAGTTGGGTGATACGTCGGAGATCCAGCTCCACCCGAAATTATCTTCATCCTGAACTGCGAACAGCCAGTTCAGAGCCCGGGAGATATTCCATTCAAACATGTTCTTTTGTGTTTTCATATCTTTTAGGTATCCTTTTCGTCGTTTAATATTAAAGTTGCGTTTTGTCGGAGAATGTACTGGCAGTATTTTCCGATCCCATTTCGTAATAATTCAAACACTTTATACTTTCGGAAAGGTCTGGGCATATTAATCTGCCGGATGTTATTGATCCCCAGATTGCATACATGACGATCCATACCCGAGAGAAGTTCCGGAATCTGCGGACAGCGGTAGCTTTCTTCGAAAAATGCCTCCAGAGTATTGGCAAGCAGGAGGATCTGGGACCAGGTTTTGTAGCTGTTTGCTTCTTCAAGGCTGGTGTCCCGGTTCAGGATACGGATTGTGCATTCCAGGTTAAAGAACTTCAGGATGTCCCGGATGCAGACAGCCATACATGCAACCGGAGATATCCGCAGGTTATTTTCTTCGAAAACAAGGAGCAGGATATTACCGTTCTGCGGGGCAGAGAGAATATCTTTACTCCACCACTGATAAGCCTGACCAAGGAGTTCCTTGGATTTTCGGATGTCCCTGGAAGTGCCGTATCCCCGCCTGTACATTATGGAAGCCAGATAACCTCCCTTTACCGAATGAAGACGAAGCAGTTCCTGAAGAGCAGCCCAGCACTGATCAAAGTTTCTCTGTCTGAAATAGTAATTTGCCTGGACAAAATGCATCATTTCCGGATATTTATCCAGATAAGCATTTACGGAAGTACAATCCATGGATTTCAGATGTCCGAAGATGCCAAATTCTCCATCCAGGATTTCCTGAGGTGTCTGCAGACTTCTGGACTCATGTGCGGATGCAGAGAGAGGGCTGGCTGTTTTCAGATATCGGATCGCTCTGTCCATGCCATTTTTGTGCTGGAATGACTGAAAAGGTCCCAGCAAAGCAGGAAGATCGGATTCCTTCATATCGATCAGATAAGAAAAGAGTTTTTTGTTTTCATTAGTCATCATCAGATTCAGGAAAGCGCTCCATTCCTGGGCAACCCACCCGCTTAAGACATATTGCTTCTGACTGCACACCAGGAGAAAGGTACGGGCATCATTCAGTGCCTGGTTGATCTCTCCGATATACTTGGTGATTCCGTCTTTTTCCAGAATCTGTTCTGAGAAAAAGACGTGATATCCCTCTGCTTCGAGCTGTCTGTATAGGGCTTCGGCAATCTCTCGGTCTATAGTTGACTTTCCGTTATCGGTACATTTAAAAGAAATAAAAAAATCATACATAATGTTTCCTTTTATCCGGCCTTGTGGCATCGGCACATCAGATAGCTTGGACGATGGATCTCCTGGTGCATTCTCGGAATCTGTTGCAGAAGTTTTGGATCAGGGAGAGGCTCTCTGATCTCGTCGATGAGAAAACCGGCACGAATCAAACTGTTCATGATATCTGAAACCGTACGGTGATACTTGATTACCGTAGTGTCCAGCCAGAGGACTTCTCTTCGTCCGGTATCTGCATAATGATCCAGCTTATAGTACACAGGTTCCCGATTGGCATCAAATTCACATACACATTCCTTTATTGCAGCAGTAACAATTGGGTGTTCCATGGAAAACAGAAGCGTACCCTTCGGGTTCAGAACACGGTAAATATTGGTGAACAGCAGGTCGAGATCCTGGATATAGTGAAATGCAAGAGAACTGAACGCAACATCCCAGGTCTGATCCAGAAGATGAAGATCATCCATATTCATACAGTGATATTCAATGCGATCCCGTTGATTCTCGGTGATTGCTTTATGAATCATCTTTTCGGAGATATCAAAAGCATATACGGATCTGGCACCTGCCTGGATGAATTTGATGCTGGTTGCGCCATATCCGCAGCCCAGTTCCAGAATGCGTTTTCCGGATACATCCGGGAGCATATCCATCATATGCGGCTGCTCGAACAGATCGTTGTAATTTTCCTCATCGTTTCTAAGATCCAGATAATTTTGAAAAAAGACAGGATTATCATATAAATTTCCCAATCGAAACACCTCCTGGTCAATATACGACCGTTATCATAATTAATCATATTATACTATAAAAGGAAAAAAGATTCATTATCAAGATGAAAGAAAAGGCTTGGGTTTTCTGCTGGTAAGAGCATGAGCAACATGGTATACTGGAAACAGAGAATCTGAGGAGGGTGCTATGAAGAAAGCAAGGAAAAAGGCTCTGGTGATCCGGGCATTCAGACTTGGTGAAAAGAGCGAAGAGATAGAGAAACTGATGGCGGAAGGCAGAATCAGAAAGAAGAAAGACGGAAGCTTTGAAGTATTTTCACAGGAAGCAAAAAGCGGAGAGGGAGAGATCGCTTATCCCGGAGATTATATTAAGATTGATTCTTCCGGAACGCCATACCCGAACCGTGCAGAATATTTTGAAAAACATCACAGGCATTTGAAAGAAGAAACATATGAACAACTGCCGGAAGATCTTATGATCTGGACGGCGGAGGATGAGATGTGTCCGGAAATCACATTTCTAATGGAAGAAAAGGGACTTACTTTGGAGCCGGGACATCCGGAATGCTTCTTTCAGGCACCGCTTTGGGGGACGAAGCTGTCTGCGGCCAGGGATGCTGTGCTGGTGTTTTATGAGACAGAGCGGGATTCGGAAGGAAATATCTGTGATGCAGAGTTTAACTTTGTGGACAGGGAAGAATTTGAAAAAACATATGAAGTGATTCCGGAAAAAGCAGCGGTTACTTATGATGCATTCATCAGCTACAGTCACAGTGAACCGGATGCTTTTGTGGCAAAGAAGCTGCATTCGATGCTGGAGCGTTACCGTGTGCCAAAGAAGATACAGGAATTGTCCGGAAAAAAGAAGATTGAAAGAGTGTTCCGGGACAGAGAAGAACTGCCTCTGGCTTCGAATCTTGCTTCCAATATCTGCGAAGCGCTGGAGCATTCCGAGTATCTGATCGTGATCTGTTCTCCGCGTTCTCTGCGATCTGAATGGGTGCAGAGAGAGATCGAGACATTTCTTCTGACCCATGGAAAAGAGAAGGTGCTGACGCTTCTGGTGGAGGGGGAGCCGGAAGAGGCATTTCCGGAGATTCTCTGTTATGAAGAGGAGCGGATTCTTCGGATGGACGGAACAGAGGAAGTTGCGCGAAAAAAGATTGAGCCGATGGCCGCAGATGTCAGAGGGAAAGACAGGAAGGAGACAGAAAAGAAGTTAAAAGAAGAATTCCTGCGGATCCTTGCGCCGATGCTTTCCTGTACATATGATACTTTAAGGCAGCGGCACCGGGACTATGTGTTTCGAAGAATTCTTGCGGCAGTAGGAGGAATTGCAGTACTGGCAATCTTATTTACCATCTACGCATTTCATCAGGCGGCAGTTACGGATGAACAGTATCAGGAGGCAAGGCGTAACCAGGCAAGATATCTGGCGGGGATTTCGGGAGAGCTTCTGGATACCGGAGACAGGACGGGAGCTTTGAAGACGGCGCTTGCCATAGTGCCGGAGGATGAGGATGCCGAAGAGCCGGTGGTACCGGAGCAGATGTATGCACTCAATAATGCTCTGTATTCCTATAATAATACCCTTATGATAGATTTTAAAGCAGATAAATCTTATGAGATGGAAGGACAGACGGTGAATCTGATGCGTGACAAATCTCAGATGCTGAGTCCGGAAGGAACCGCATATTTCTGCCTGGATCAGATGGGAAATGCATATGTTCTGGATACGGAATCGGGAGACTGCATCTGGAAGATACGTCCGGAAGATCTGGAAGATTACGACGACGGCGAGTTTGTATGGTTTGCACCGAGGTCTGAGGAAGAGGCGGTTCTGGTATCGAAGCAAGAGATCCGCTGTGTGAACTGGCAGGAAAAATGTGTGGAAAAGGTGATTCGGGAGGAAGATGGAGCTGCCTTTTACGCAGGATCTTTTCTGTGCACGGTTGATGATTCCTGCATCGCACTGAGCAACGGAGAGACAGTCTGGGTGTATGATCTGGAGAGCGGAAGCTGTCTGCAAAAGGTGGATTATACAGAGGAAGAAACATATGGCTGCTATTCATCAAATGCGCTTTCCTTCAGTGACGACGGAACGATGCTGGCAATCGGGGTTTCTACGGATTATTCAAAACTGCCGGAAAAAGGACTGTTCCTGCTTTCGCTGGAAGATGGAAGTGTCCGGATGTTGTCATCTGCTGAAACGGCAGCTATGGTATGGATCAACAATGAACGGATCGCAGCGGTGCATTACCAGTATGTCAATGGTAAGGAGCAGATAGTAGATGATCCGGATCGGAGTTACCGTATCGCTGTGTATGATGCAAAATCCGGTCAGTGTCTCTGGACATCGGAAAGTTACAATATTCGTGCCTATTCCCAACCGTGTACAATGGTGGTGACGGATATGGAAGTTGATGGAGAGGTGCAGAAGGTTCTTGCGGTGTCGTTGAAAGACCGTCTGATCCTGATTCGGCCGGAAAGTGGAGAGATCCTTTGGGAGAAGAGCTATCCTGAAGATATCGTGGGAGTAGAAAAATACGATGAAAACCGGTACCTGATCGGGCTTTCGGATGGTCGGATCTATCTTGCGCTGATGGATAATACAACGACTGATTATGGAGCAGGAGACATTTCTTCAGAGACGCTATGTATGTTATACAGTCAGAGTAAGGATTGCGTGATCCAGCTTGTGGAAGACAGCAGGAATGTGGTGTTTTTGAGAACCATCCGGGATGAGCAGATGGAGCCGCTGTCCATGGAAAAAGAGATCAATAAAGTAGAATATCTCTCTGTTCCGGAAGGCTCCGGGGATACCAGGGTATATCGTTGTGTTTTCTATGCTGCGCACGGGGATATAGATGATTCGGGACTGCGTATCTATGAACCGGGAACTTCTGAAATGATATATGAATATGTCTGCCAGGAGGATGATTCCTGGATTTACAACCTGCAGGCACAAAATATTGAAGGAGTGCCATGTATATTGTTTGAAAAGATTGATGGAATAGAGAGTTCTCTGATTATTGCGGATCTGAATACCGGCAGAACACTCGTCGAGCAGAAGAAACTGGCAGATACAGGATGGCAGGTCTGGGATAGCCGAAGCTTTCATATGGTGGATCAGATGGCTCTGTATGCGGGGGAAGCGTTTGTGATTACAGAGGTTACAGCGGATGGAATTACTGTTCCGGATGATAAACGGGTGATTACTGTAGAGGAATATATACAGGATGTACAGATTACGACAGACGACAGGTACTTGATACTGGTAATGGAGGATATGGAGCAGGAAGAATACTGGCTGAAGGTTTGGAATGTGGAAGAAGAGTCGTGGCAGAGCATCGAAGGAGAAGAGACCATTCCTGTTTCAGACGAGGATGTTACACTTGGACAGGAAAGCTCTACGCTTGCAGTCTATTCCAGAGAAGGGAATGTTGATATCTATGATCTGGAGAAAGGAATACGCACACAGTCGATTCCGGTAGGGTATTTTGATAAGATTGATTTTGAATATATGAATCATGACAGATATCTGGTGGTCTGTGGAGATGATCAGTATCTGACGCTGTGGGACGTTGATACCGGAGAAGTCCGGATGCAGAACACGGATAACCAGAGGAACTGGGGAAATGACATCTATGTGGATGGAAATGAGCATTATTTCGGAATTATATTTGACGGCTATATGATCAGTGACGATTATTTTTTAACTTCTCAGATCAGCCTGTACTATGTGGATGATGAGGGACGCTTCTACCATTATGCGGATGTCCCGTATGGATGTGCAAGTTTTGAAGCAGGAGAAATATTTGTAAAGAACGCGGGAGGTTCCTACAGCCCGTTCTACAGTTACCGGGAACTGAGGGCACGTGCGGAACAGGTGCTGGACGGAGATACATTAAGTGATGCTGAGAAAAGGCAGTATTTTATATCCGAGTAACAGGAGGATGTACAGATGATATGGAGAGTTTGTTTCGGACTGGCGCTGATGCTGGTGGCAGCAGGAGCTGTGACATATCTGGTCAGTCGAAATCGTGGAAAGAATCAGGTAAAGTATCTTGGAGCAGGTGTATTCCTGGCTTCGGTTGTGACGTGTTTTCCGGTTATGTTAAGAGGAGAGCATGTGGGATTTGCACTTGCGATGAGTATCTCCCACAGCATCCGCATGTTTGTAGTCGATACGGGAGTGGTGGATATTGCAGGGGAGCTTCCGGTGCAGACGCTGGGAAATCTGCTGGTGCCGTACAAGGTGCTGGTATGCGGACTGTATCTGCTTGCACCGGTATTTACACTGACGGTCGTTCTGCAGTATTTTTCCAACTCTTTTGAACGGTTTCGCCTGCGGATGAAGAGCAGAAGGAATCTGTTCGTATTTTCCGAGCTGAATACGCATTCCATTGAAATTGCGTCGGATATGTGGAATTATGCGAGAAAAGAAGGACAAAAGGTAGAGATTGTATTTTGCTGCTCTGATAAAAAGGACAGTTTGAATATGGATCTGGAAGAGAGCGCAAGGGAGTTGAATGCCATTCTTCTTCCGGAAGAGATCACGCATCTCAGACTCAGAAATCAGGCACGTTTTATTACATATTTCCTGATCTCGGATAACGAAGATGAGAATGTGGAACATACGCTGCAGATGGTGGATAACATGACGGGCGCTGCTGCCTGGTATACGACTGCAAGGCTGAATCAGAGAAATGTGGAGATTCACTGTTATGCGACGAGCGCAGAAGCGGAGATCCTGCTGGATGCAAAAGAAAAGCAGGAACTGCGGGTGGTCCTGGTGGATGAAGTCAGAGATGCTGTGTATGAACATCTTTATCAGCATCCGCTGTATACAAATCTGTATCCGCATCGTGACAATGGGGCAAAGGAGACACTTGCACTTCTGATCATAGGCGGAGGAAAGGCGGGAACAGAATTCTTAAAGGCGGCGGTATGGTGTGGCCAGATGGAAGCATATGATCTTGAGATTCATCTGATTGATCTCAAGGGCAATCTGATCCGGAAAAAACTGGAAGAAGAATGTCCGGAGTTATTTTCAGAGGCCGCAGGCTATAAGATTCACATTCACAAAGGGAATATTTTCAGCAGCAGGATCAGATCGTATCTGGATACGCTGGAGAACATCAGTTATTGTGTCTCAGCACTGGGAGACGACGAAGATACTATCAGGGCTGCTGTGCGGCTGAGAAGATATTTTTATTCGTCACGCCGGCAGGATCAGCCATTTATCTGTGCTCATATACGAAGTAGAAGAAAAAGAGCTGCAGTATGGGAGATGTGTGAAAATACGAGAAATAAAACACGGCTGTATTACGATATTGTTCCGTTTGGAAGTAGCGGCATGTATTACGGAAGTTGTTCGGATGCGGCATTTGTATCTGAATATCTGGGTCTTGGAGTACAATCACACTACTTCCGGCTGACGGGAGATTCCGACGAGAAGGAGCGCAGATATGCGGTCCAGAACTTTTACCAGAAGCAGTGTAACCGTAGATCAAGTATCGCGAATGGAATGCATATCAGCAGTAAGTTATGGGAAATGGGGTATGGAGTCCTTCGAGTGCCGAATGGTCGGGATGAGAAGAAGTTGTACACGGATTGGATCCGGCCTGTGAATTTTTCCAGAGAAGCATCGGGAAAATGCGCTGATTTCTATAATCTGGAGCATGAGAGATGGATGGCGTATGTCCGGACAGAGGGGTGGCATCTGTCGACCAGAGGAGGCACCTCACTGGAGGATATCCGGGCGTGTTATGAAGGATACTGTGAAGAGTTCAAGAATCAGAATTATCTGATGAAGATGCATCCGGCACTTGTACCGATTGTGAGTGAAGACCCGAAAACTGCAACGCTTCAGGAAGTAGATGACATGATCGTTGAAGTAAATGAGGAAAAGGGAACAGGATCTTATTATCCGGATTACGTGCAGTCAGATGTCGAGCTGGTTGATCATATAGGAGAAATAGTAGGAGGAGCATGGTGCGGTCCGAAGGGAATCCGTATCTTTGGAACACTGGCGATGGAAGGAGAATGTGTGATCTGCCGTCTGACAGACCTGCTTCACTATTATGGAAAGATATATGAAGAGAAAAAAGATGTGATTACTTCTGAAGAGAGAAGAAATCTTGCGGAAGAGATTCAAAGGTGCTGTTATGGAATTATTCGGACAGAAAAAGAGGAGAAATATCAGGAAGAAGCACATAGATATCTTACAACTTTCAGATGGGGTGTCCCTCGCTTCAAGTGCGAAGAGCGCTAAGTGGCGTACTTGAAATTACAGAGCAAGAGTAAAGTGCCGTCGAGAGAAATCCTGACGGCGCTTTTTGGTTAGTTTCTACTTTGTTGCAAAGCATGAAAATGAGGGATATAATTTGTGTAAGTGTGTTTGAAGGATGACGAAAAAAGGAGTATGAGGGTATGCTGACAGTGATACTGGCAGGTGGGAAAGGGACGCGCCTTCTGGAGGAGACGCAGTTTCGTCCGAAAGCATTAACGAAAGTCGGAGAAAAACCGATCTTAGAACATATCATGGAAGGCTTTCAGAGCCAGGGCTATCGGGATTTTTTGATTCTGACCGGCTATAAGAGCGAGATGATATCAGAATATTTCAGAAAAAGACAGGAAGTAGTGTCCTGTAAGTCGGAAGGTGCATGTATGACCGTGGATCTTCCGTATGCCCGTGTTCGTATACTGGATACAGGGGAGGATACAGGAAGTGCAGCCAGGCTGCGTATGGCAGAGCCTTATCTGGAGCATGAGACGTTCCTGCTGACTTACTGCGATGGTCTGTGTTCTGTAGAGATGGAAGATGTGATCAGATTTCACAGGCAGCGATGCGGCATGGTGACTCTGACAGCAGTGCGACCGGAACCCCGGTTCGGGATACTCGAGATTGCAAAGGATGGCCGGGTCAATGCTTTGAGAGAGAAGGAGCGGAAGGATGCACCGTTGATTAATGGCGGGTTTATGGTCATGGAACCGGAGATTTTTGAGTTCCTGACGGATCAGATGGAACAACTGGAAAAGGATGTGCTGGTGCCGCTGTCGGAGACCGGGAAGTTGATGGCATACTATCATGATGGCTTCTGGCAGTGTATGGATACCCTGCAGGAGAAAAAATATTTGTGTGCATTGTGGGAGAAGGGAAATGCTCCCTGGATCAATCAGAAGAAGGACAGATAGATATGAGAATACTGGAAGAAGATCTGAATACCATACGGTGTTCATTGAGTACGAAGGAAAAAGAGTTTTATAAGGGCGGAGTAATATTGGTTACAGGATGTGCGGGATCCATCGGATATGAGTTTCTGCATTATCTGATCCGGTATGCTGACGCCCGGAGAATTATTGGAATTGATAATTGCTGGCTTGGCTATCCAAACTGGATGAGGCGTCTGGTAGAAGAAGGAAAACTGGAATTTTATCAAAGGGACATCGCTGTGATGGATCTTGAGGAGATCGAGGATGCAGAAGAAGTAACGCATGTATTTCACATGGCTTCACTGGCGTCTCCGGTTGCGTACCGGGAGAATCCGCTTCTCACTATGGACGCCAATGTCGAAGGATGTCGAAATCTTCTGGAATATTACAAGGATAAAAACCTTCGGACATTTTGCTATTTCTCAAGCAGTGAGATCTATGGTTCTCCGGATGATTCTCAGATTCCGACCAGCGAAAAACAGTGGGGAAGAGTCAGTTGTGTGGGGCCAAGAGCCTGTTATGATGAGGCAAAGCGATATTCAGAGACGTTATGTCAGGTGTTTGCAGGCAGATATCAGGTTCCGTGTGTAATCTTAAGGCCGTTCAATATCTTCGGCCCGGGAATGAAACTGAATGATGGAAGAATTCCGACCGACTGTGTAAAGGCAGTGATTCTGGATCAGGATATTCCGGTCTATTCTGACGGAACTCCGACCAGAACTTTTTGTTATATATCGGATGCAATCACATGGATTTTGAAAGCAGCCGCCCAGGGAGCATTTGATGTTTTCAACATAGGAATGGATTCTCCTGAACTTACGATTCTGGAATATGCGAAGCTTTGTGCTGCGATCGGGAAGGAATCTTTTGACTATCATGGAAGCGTAGATTTCAGGACTTCAGAAGATCCGGATTTCCTGACGGACAATCCGAGGAGACGTTGCCCGGATCTGTCTTATGCTCAGGAAAAACTGGGGTATCGTCCGGTCTTTTCAACAGAGGAAGGGATGTACCGCTTCCTGACTTTTTTGTCGGAATACAGAGAGCATCTTGAGGAGGAATGGACATGGTAATTACGGTTGTCGGCATGGGTTTCGTAGGTCTGACTGCTGCGGTGGGGTTTGCCGCAAAAGGGCATCAGGTGTATGGAATTGAAAAAGATGAAAATAGAAGAAAGCGGATTGAAAGTGGGAAACTTCCGTTTTATGAGCCGGGAATGCAGGAGTATCTGGAACAGACACTGAACAGAAATCTGTATATGCAGGGGGAACAAAAGGGTGCCGCAGAGAAAAGCGAGTGTGTGTTCTATTGTGTGGGAACCCCGATTGGTGAAAACGGAAGTGCAGATCTTACTTATCTTACAATGGCAATAGAAGAGACACTGTCGCTGCTTCCCAAACATTCCGGGACAACGCTGATCGTGAAGTCTACCGTTCCCCCGGGAACGCTTAGAGATCAGGTGTGGCCGCTTGTTAACAGATGCGGGCTGGTGCCGGGAGTAGATGTGGAGCTTGCCAACAATCCGGAGTTCCTGCGGGAGGGCAGATGCTGGGAGGATTTCATGAATGCGGATCGACTCGTGATCGGTGCATTTACAGACAGAGGATATGCGCAGGCAGCGAAGGTATATCAGAACTTTTCTGCACCGATCGAGAGAGTGAATCCGACAACGGCGGAATTCATCAAGTATCTGTCGAATACGATGCTCGCGACGATGATCAGTTATTCGAATGAGATGGCAGGTGCCGCAGATCAGATCCGGGATGTGGAGATCGGACGGGCCTTTCATATTTTGCATAAGGATCGGCGATGGGAGCAGAACATGATGTCTTCTTATGTGTATCCGGGATGCGGATATGGAGGTTATTGTCTTCCGAAGGATACGCAGGCAATGTGGTACGCGGGAACACAGGCGGGTGCTGATATGCCGATCCTTCAGTCTGTGATCCGGACGAATCAGGATATGCCGGAACGGATCTGTGAGCGGATTTTGAAAGAAAGTAAACCGGGAGAGACGGTTGGAATCCTGGGGTTGGCCTTTAAGCCGTTTACCGACGATGTGCGGGATACACCGGCCGCCAGGATTATTGCATGTCTTAAGAGGCGGGGCGTGACCTCCGTTATGGCATATGATCCGCTGGCAGAAGAGGAATTTTTAAAGCACTATCCGGAACTTCAGGTCACCTGTCCCGGAAGTCTGGATGCAATGCTTGACAATTGTGACAGACTGGCGATTGTGACGGCCTGGCCGGAATTCGAGGCCTTAAGCGTCAGAGAGAATGTATGGGATTTCCGGTATATGCGGTAGGTATGGGAGGAAGCAGAGATGCTGATATATGGAGAAGAAAAACAGGTTTCCCGATTTTTAAAATTCGGGGAAACGAATATGCAGATTCGTGATGTGCTGAGCCGGGAGCATCAGATTCTGTCAGAAGTAGATAGACTGAAAAAGCTGTCGGATCCGCAGACGGAGATTCTGGTTCTGGATACAACGGATATGAGTGTTTTGCGTTTCCTTTACCAAAAAGGATGGCAACAAGTCTGTTTTCCGGTATGTGATGGAATCCTTTCGGTGAGTGATCCGGATGCGGACCATGTATTGGAAGAGAAGCTTCGTCACAATACCAACTGGAGATGGCACAAAGAAGCCAACCGTTTCCGTATGCTGAGATCCTATCTTCTTCGAAGACCGGTGATGGATGCGCTGCCAAGCCACATTCAGCTGGAACATACTTCCTACTGCAATGCCAGATGTATCATGTGCGGACATGCGATCTATGGGAACCGGGGAGCGCAGCATATATCGGAGCATATGATGGAGCGGATCACCTCTCTGCTGCCGTCTTGTGAGCTTATGGTTCTTCATGGATATGGAGAACCATTGATGACGAAGAATCTGGATGCACTGTTGGAGTTATACCGAAAGTATGAGATTGAAGTAACGACGAATACGAACCTTTCCTATCTTCCGCAGAATATCCTGGAGCATCTGATTCCTGTAACGAAGCATCTGCGGATCTCCTGTGATGCGGTGACGAAGGAGCTCTATGAAGGAATCCGACCGGGACTTTCCTTTGAAACATTCCTGGAGAACCTGAGCCGGCTTCAGAAATATGCACCGGAGATCGAACTGATGATGGAAGTCGTGATCATGCGTCAGAATGTTATACAGATTCCGCAGATGGTTCGGTTTGCATGGGAGCATGGATTTTCCCAGATCAGCCTGAATCGCCTGGGAAGTCATCCGGTTCTGAATAATGAAAAGGATTGCCTGACTTATTATCCGCATCTGACCAGCCATTATCTCAGGGAGGGAATCGAGCTCGGAAGAAAGCTTGGAATCCGTGTATATTATCCGGTGGAATGGCTACGGGAAGAAGACGCGGAAGTCATGGAACAGGAAAGAAAGAGAGCAGATGCGCTTCCGTTTCAGATGGAGCCGCTGTTCTGCGCAGAAGATCAGAAGATGATGATTCACAATGCAGTGCTTCTCAGAAGCGATGATGCATCGTTGATTCCGGGAAAATATGAGTGTACAGGTATGTGCGATTCTCTGCTTGGGCGTACGAACCTGGATCTGGAGGGAAATGTATATGCATGCTGCATGAATACGCTGCAAAAGGTGGGAAATCTCTTCGAGATGGATAACAGTGAATTTTACAATGCACCTGCACTGATAAAGATGCGGGAACAGTTTTACCGCGGTGAAGTTCCGGCTTATTGTGACCAGTGTTCTTATGTAATGAACCATACACTGGCGCTTGCAGATGTAAAGAGAAAGGATATGTAATATGAGTGATGAATTGATACTGGTAAATATGAAAGATGAAGAGACTGGTCATCAGGAGAAAATGGAAGCTCATAGAACTGCGAGTCTGCATCGTGCATTTTCTGTATTTTTATATAAAGTAGTGAACAAAAAGGTATATATGCTTTTGCAGAAGCGTGCAGAAGGCAAGTACCATTCCGGCGGTCTGTGGACGAATGCCTGCTGCTCTCACCCAAGAAGAGGAGAGACACTGGAAGATGCAGTGCCGCGACGAATGGCAGAAGAACTGGGAATCCGGACGGAAGTAAAGGAAGTTTTTTCCTTTACGTATTATCACAGATTTTCGGATATCTGCGCAGAATTTGAATATGACCATGTATTTGTCGGAAGATGGGAAGATGAGGTCATACCGGATCCGCAGGAGATCTCGGAGACGGCATGGGTAGAATTATCTCGTATGGAACAGCAGATGATGGATGCTCCGGATACATTTACACCGTGGTTTATGATCGCGGCACCAAAGGTAAACGCAGTCATCCGTGAGGAGGTTTCCCGATGAAGATGCTGAGTGAATGGAATCAGCTGTTCCGTGTGGGAGAATGGTATGATTCAAAGGTACCGATGCTGATGCTCCCGGTGTTATATGCCACGATAGCTTCGCAGGAGATCTATGCGGCAGACCGGCTTAAGATGGTGCTTCTGATGATTGTATTTGATAGTGTTTTTCTGGCATTTGGATATCTGATCAATGATTATGCGGATATGGAAGTGGATCAGAAAGCAGGAAAAAAGAAGATCATGCATCGCCTGCCGAAACATGTGCCGGTTCTGCTGGTTGTGGGTTCCGTGGTTCTCGGGTGTCTGCCGGTTCTGCTCGTTTCACATGGATGGAAGACGATACTGATTCTGGCTGTGATCTATTTTTTTGGCGGATCTTATTCCGCGCCGCCGTTACGTTTTAAAGAGCGGGGAGTACTCGGGCTTCTGGTATCATCGACAGCGCAGAGGTGTTTTCCGCTTCTGCTGATTCCGATACTTCTGGATATGCCGGTCGATAAAGGATATGTGCTGTGGATGCTGTTAAGTTTCTGTGTGGGAATCCGGTACATACTGGTACATCAATATATCGATGCAGAAAACGACCGCAGGGCAGGTGTGGAGACATTTGCACTGGCGCATCAGTCACAGGTGGCTGTATTGATCCGGTGGTCATTTGTGGTAGAACTGCTGATCATTGCAGTCCTGCTGATGCCGGTCTGCAGACTTCATCGATGGACGATCGTGTTTCTGGCAGGTTATGCCCTCCTCTCCCTGATTCGCTGGAGAGGATGCAGGATGGTATATGGACACGGCGGATTGTATTCTTTTGATCAGGTTCCGCTGGAGGATTTTTATAATCATTACCTGCCGCTTATATTTATTATCCTGCTGATGCAGCAGAATCCGTGGTGGACGGTACTGCTTGCAGCCTGGATACTGATTCTGCTGCGGCCGGCAGTCAGACATCTGGAATTTCCGGTGAAGATACTGACGGATCAACGAAAAGGAAAGAGTGAGGAGAGGAAATATGAAAGATAATCTGTTTAGTGCAGTATATGAGGTGGAGAAGATCCTGTTTGGTGACAGTGATAAAGGCAGCATGCGAAGGGAAGTCCGGCAGTGTATTCTGGAACACAGAGTGCCGGAAGGCCCGAAGTATCTGATGATGAAGATTACCAACAGATGTAATTCCAATTGTGCGTACTGCTCTCATGCGTATTCGAATCAGGAGGAAGAAAAGAGTGACATCAGCCTGGATCTGATAAAAAAGACGATCCGGGAGGCAGGAGATATGCACGTGACAGCAGCATCTATCAATGGAGGAGAGCCGCTGGTGCGCCAGGATATCGATGAGATCATCCGTGCTCTGATCGCGGAGCATATTACGCCGGTTCTGATGACAAACGGGCTGTTGCTTCCGAAACGCTGGGATGAGCTGGGTGCGGCAGGACTTCGTTATATTATCATGTCTTTTGATTCTCTGGATCCGGAGACATATAACAAGCAGCGGGGTGCGGATTTTCAGGATGCCATGGCGGGAATCGATGCTGCAGTGGCGCTGAAGGAAAAGTATGGAGACGCGCATATTCATGTAACGACCGTACTTACGAAGAACAACGCAAAAGAACTGCCTGGATTCATCGAGTATATGACGAGTCGTGGAATCTATGTGCAGATCAGCCCATATCATCATTTCAATCCGTCGGTTCCAAATGAACTGCGTATTACGGATCCGGAAGAGATATTTACTCTGACGGGAACTTTATTAAAAATGAAACGAGAAGGAATGCTGATCGCCAATTCGGAAGGATTTATCGCACACCTTCCGGACTTTTTCCTGAAGGATCAGAGGGTCCCTTCTGATTATCGTTGTCTGATCGGATATACGAACGTCTTTGTCGATGCGTACATGAATGTACACTGCTGCTGGGACGGATGCTTCAAACCGATCGGTAATCTGCAGGAACGTTCTCTGAAGGAGATCTGGAACAGTGAGGAATACCAGGAGGCGAGGGAACAGATGATGAACTGTGATTGCAGCGGCTGCTGGTATCTGTGTACCGGAGAAGTGACGATGTTTTTATTAGACCAGGAGATGTAACATGGAACAGAGATTAAACCTTTCAATTGTGATTCCGACAAACGGCAGAACGAATCTGGTGGAACGGCTGCTCCAGAGCCTGGTTCCGGAGAGACAGTCTTACCCATATGGAGAGACCGAAGTTCTGATTGTAAACAGTGGCAAGGCAGAAGATGCCACACGGATAGAAGAACTTTGTGAAACTTATCAGGCGATATTCATTCCGGGAGAAAACAGTGTCCGGAAAAAGAGGAATCTGGGAATCGAAAAGGCACAGTATGAAGTAGTACTGTTTCTGGATTCTGATGTTGCGGCCGAAGAGGGACTGCTGAGATACCACGCAGAAGGATTCCTGAATGCCACAGAGAAAAATCTCGGAGGCGTCTTCGGCCTTACCCGATTTGTCGGAAGAAAGACATGGTGGTGGAAGGTCGTAGAACAGACCACTTATCTGGATTCGTTTTCTTTTGCTGAGCGGTTCCCCTATAATTCCTGGACGATTGGGAATAATGTATCGTTTTACAGACGGGTGCTGCTTGAAGTCGGAATGTTTGAAGTGAATTTTCCATTTCCGCTGGGCGGGGATGACCTTGATATGACCTATCGGATCACCAAATCCGGATATCTGATCAAGTCCTGTCCGCAGGCGGTTACGCTGCATTCAACTGAGACCTGGAATCACCCGAAGGCAATCTATGACCGTACCCATCGCTGGGGAAGTATGGATTACTTCCTGAGTCAGAGACATCCGGAGATCTTTGTAGACTGTATACCAAAGAGCGGAGTGTTGTTTACCGCTTCGTTTCTGGCAGGTGGGATCCTGTCTGCGGGATTTCGAAGCCTTGAACCGCTGCTTTGTGTATTGATCTGGCTTGCGCTGCATGTGATAACCGTGTATGTCTATGATTGTGTTCACAAGGAGGGCGGACATCCGCTGTATTATGCTATGGGCAAGATGATCCGTACCTTTTACAGACTTTATTATCAGATTGCAGGTTTAAAAAATCATGATATCCGGTGTCTGCATAAGGAGATGTCATTCTCACTGGAGCAGACCAAGTATATGCAGCGGCGTGAGATTGCAATGTTTTCCATCTACCTGATCACATTCGCAGTCATGCTGCTGGGCGTATGTATCCGACGGTTGATATAAAGGAGCAGATATGGACGGTATTAGTATAGTGATCATTTCGCGCGGACGCGAAAAATTATTGGATGAGCTTCTGCAGTCAGTACAAAAGGCACAGGAGCAGGTGGATTTTCCGACAGAGATCATCCTGGTGGACAGCAGTCTTGGAGACAGCATAGAGAATGTGCGTGCACTCAGTGAAAAATATCATACAAAGTATTTTTATCAGGACATCACAGTGTCTGCAAAAAGAAATTATGGAGCGAAGAAGTGTCAGTATGAGGTCATACTGTTTCTGGATTCAGACTGTCTGGCAACTCCGGAGATACTGAAGCATTATGCAGAAATATACAGGGAATATCCCGAGGCCGGAGGCGCAGCCGGCCCGTTGGAATTTGTCGGAGAGGATACCTGGTTCTGGAAGGTGGTAGAAAAAACACCTTATACCATATTCTTTTCCACGCCGAAGTGGGGGAAGACGCTGACCTGGTCCCCGACGGCTAATTTTTCGGTAAAGAAGGATGCATTCCTGTCTGTCGGAGGGTTTGATGAGTCATTTCCAAAGAACCCGGGAGGCGAAGATGTGGATATGGGACTTCGGCTCTCAAAGGCAGGGTATACACTGTACAGTGTCCCGGAGGCGCTTGTGTATCACAGTAAATCCACCTGGAGCCCGGTAAAATCCATGTTCCGCAGAGTCTTCCATTATGGAGCCGGAGATCTGTATCTTCTGGAACGGTATCCGCAGATGGGATGCTGTTGTATGCCGAGGAGGATATTGATGATTTTGTACGGAATCCTGCTGTATCTGATATTGGGATGTATGGTAAATCCGTGGTTTTTTGCCGGAGTTGTGGTCATTCCACTGTGGGAAATGGGAATGACAAGTCTGTGTGTCAATCATCTTATGAAATACAAAGGAACCACTTTTGGAAAACAGTTTGTTGTACAGGCACTGCTTCTGTGGAATGAAGCGGGTTTTTTGTGGGAGTGTATCCGGAAAAGGAAGTTTTCCAGTATGGGGAAACAGATCATTTATTTTAAACCACAGATGGACGGAACCTGTTATCAGAATGTGGTTACTGCTGTGATATACAGCCTGTTTCTGTTGATAACTTATATACTTGTAATGTTAGGAGTCTGATCAAATGATGAAAAGAGCAATTGAGGCAATACATAAGGGATATTTTGATCTGCCGTTTTATACAGAACACTGTAAAAAGAGTGGGGTAAATCTGACAGAAGTACGTACGGAAGAACAATTTCTTAAAATTCCATTTACGGTAAAAGAAGACCTGCGGAATTCATCTGCATACAGCAGAACCAGAACGGCACCTGAGGAGATCTATGGACTGTATTCCAGCAACGGAACAACCGGGAAAAAAACATTCTATGTCCACAGCCAACTGGATCATAGGAAACAGGCAGAATATGTCCGGACCTTTTATTCCGCGCTGGGAATGAAAGCGGGAGGTCTGGGTGCTGTATTTGGGCCGATCGGAAGTCCGGTGATGGGACATTGTATGATATGGCAGTTTCATGCGATGAAGATGGGGATGACACTTTGCCCGCAGCCGTCTCCGGAGAATATCATAGATGTGATCCAGAGTCTTCCGGTGACAGACATTGCAACGCTTCCACAGGTAGCTTCTTTTCTGGCGGCAAGTCCCGAGTGGAGGGAGATTGCCGCGAAGTCTTCTGTGGAACGTCTGATTCTGGGCGGAGATTTTCTCTCAGAAGCCAGACGGAAGCTGCTGGAAGAGACATGGGATGCTAAAGTCTACAATTCCTTTGGAATGAGTGAGGTGTTTGGTCCGATTGGCAATGAATGCATGGAACAGAACGGTTTCCACTATTTTGATCAGGATCTTTATATCGAAGTGGTGTCTCCGGAGACGGGAGAACCGGTAGAGCCGGGAAAGGTCGGCATCGGTGTGTATACAACTCTCTGGGACAAGGGGTTCCCATTGCTTCGTTACTGGTCCGGAGATCTGATTCGGATCATGCAGGAACCATGTCCGTGTGGCAGCAGGCTTCCACGGTTTGAATATTTTGGAAGAATGGATGACTGTGTACAATTGCCGGACGGGACATGGATCTCTCCGAAACAGGTGGAAGAGATTACACTGCCGGCAGGCCTTGTACATTGCCAGGTACAGCTTCATGAAGATGGAAGAGTATGTCTGATATATGATGAAGCGGGCGTTTCGCCGACAGAAGAGTTATTGTGCCAGCTGAAAGAACTGTTGTCCTGCGATACTGTTTCTGCCCGACCGATGCTGTTGGAGCACATGAATCTGCGGGGACTGAAGCCAAAGTATCTTGTAGAAGCAGATAAACCGGTACAAAACAGCGGAGGGATGTTCTTATAATATTTTCCATGCGCAGTAGATCTGTGAGGGAGGAGAAAGAATGAAACGATACGAAATACTTGCTCCGGCAGGAAACTTAGAGGATCTGAAACTGATGATCCGGGAGGGCGCAGATGCCATTTATATCGGGCTTGAGGGATACAGTTCCCGTCCGGACAGCGCGGACTTTAACCTGGAACAGATTCAGGAGGCAGTGACATTCTGTCATGAAAAAGGCGTTCTGTTATATGTTGCAATCAATGCAAATGTGGGGCAGGATCAGATGGAGCGTCTGATTGGGCAGATCTTTGAATTAGACCGGATGGGTGTGGATGCAGTGATATTCTCGGAATTCGGTCTGGTTCAGTATTTTTCGGGACGACTCAAACATGCCCACATGCATGCGAGTACACTGATGGGGGTCTACAACATAGAGACAGTCAGACTTTTGAAAGAGTTAGGCGTGACCCGCATCATCTTTTATGCCAATCTGTACTTTGAAGAAATGGCCGGGATCATCAGTGCGGAACCGGATCTGGAATATGAACTGGTTGCGGAAGGCGGTACCTGCTTTAATGATATCAGGCAGTGCAGGATTCCGCACGGGGTTCAGAATGGAGAGCACATCCTTTTCTGTAGAAAACCTTTCGTACTGCAGGAAGATGGGAAAGTGACCGGTGAGGCAAAGCCGATCTCGGAGCCTCCGACACGTACTGCGGAAGTGGCGGGACTGTTTTTGGCGATCGGAATCTATTCTTATAAGATTGAAGGGCGGACGGTACCGGGAAAACTCAGAGTGCCGATGGTACATGCTCTGAAAGAAAATCTTGAAAAATATCAGAAGGAAGAGAGCGTGGATGCTTATCTGCATTTCTTTACCCGTGGAAACAGGGGGTGGAATCAATGATTATTGCGCTGGAAACATATGATGAGAATACGGTGGCCAAAATTGGTGCCAATATAGAGATTGATGGTGTCGTTCTGGGAGATATGTACTGTAATTACCGGATGTTCCCCGGAGGAAGTGCAGAGCTGGAAGACCGGATGAGACAGTTGAAAGAAAGCGGGAAAAAGATCTATTACCAGACCCCGTGTTATCTGACGGATACGGTGTTCGATCAGGTGGTTCAGCATATCTGTTACTGGAATCATCGGGGTCTGCTCGATGGAGTATTTCTTCAGGATATCGGACTTCTGCGCAGGCTTGGCAAGCTGGATACCGGGCTTTTGCTTGTATGGAGTTATATGGGGATAGCCAGAAATCGTGCAGTGAATCTGTTGCATTATCAGTTCCTTGAATCACTGGCGCCGGTAGTGATTGCGACGGATCAGCCAAGACATTGCCGGCTTCTGCGGGAGCAGGGAATCGATGCGATGCTGATGTATGGAAGAATTACGTACGCAACGGTAAACCGGCTCTGTTATTATACTTATGAGAACAATCTGTATGGAACAGACTGCAGACGGGCCTGTCTTGACGAAAAGCAGCACATGGTAAATGAAAAGTTCAGTCTGGATATGTCTGTGGATGGATATATGCTGGGAAAGAAGTATGTCTATGTGGAATCAGAAGAATCCCCGGATCTTCTGTATGCACAGAATTATGACGTATGTCTGGAACAGATGCACAGACTGAAGGAAAGAGAGCAGAGATGAAAATATCAGTAGTAATTCCGGTTTATAATGAAGAAAAACATATCACAGCATGTATAGATGCGTTGGTTCACAATACGCGCAAGCCAGATGAGATCCTGCTTGCAGACGGGGGATCTTCAGATCGCACCCGTATGCTGGCCTCCAGATTTCCGGAGGTGACGATACTGGAAAATCCGAAAAAGACGGCAGCTGCGGGAAGAAATGTCGGAATCAGACGTGCAAAAGGAGATATCATTGCATTTACAGACGGAGACTGCATCGTTGAGAAAAACTGGCTGGAAGAGATAGAAAAAGCATTTGTAAAATACGAGCTGGACGGTCTGGGAGGAAAAGTGACAACGGCTCCTTTTGAGAATAAATATGAGGAATACTGGGGAACACTTGCCTGGAGACTGATCATGAGTTTTGGGGATGAGGCTTATCAGGTAAAAGAAAAAAAACTGAATGATGCATTTGTCACGGCAAACTGTGCCTATACCAGAAAGCTTCTGAAGCAGATCAAAGGGTTTGACCTGTGGTTTGCCAATAATGCGGAAGATGTGGATCTGTGCTGGCGTGCACTGGAACAGCAAGCGAAGCTGATGTATATTCCGTCGGTTGTTATCCGGGCACACAGTGTCAATACGCTTAACGGAATCCGGAAAAAAAGCTTCCGAAACGGGGTGTCAAGCAGTAAATTGCAGAAACGGTACGGATCCTGGTTTAACTATGATCTGAACATATACAAAATGTGGATACAGAATTTCCGTGGTCTGTTCACGAAGAAGCCGAATGCAAGGCTGAATCTGACGGAGCTGACCTGGCATCTGCTCGGGAAATATTATGGAAGCATCAAGGCACATGTGATCAATATATAGGCGGCAGCCTGTTTTGGTAAGAATTGCAACGTGATGTGTATGCACTTGAATGGGACAGAGATATGAATTATGATATAATTATTATAGGTGCCGGGCCTGCAGGACTTGCATGTGGACTTACGCTTGCGCGGGCAGGAAAAAAATGCCTGATTCTGGAACGGCGAAGAGAGTTGACCGGGAAAGTCTGCGGAGACGGACTGTCAAGCCACTGTATGCAGGTACTGAAGAACATCAATATTCAGGAAAAGGACCTGATATCCCTTGGCGGGAAAAAAATATATCGTAATGTTACTTCCAACTTTGGAGAGATAGAGGAGAGGCGCTATTGCCGAAATGAAGGATATGAAGATTATGCCTATGGATTATCCAGAGATGTATTCGATGGGTATCTTCTGCGGCTTGCAAGGGAGGCCGGATGTGAGGTAATGACGGACAGGACGGTCTTATCTGTAAGAAAGAACGGATCCGGTTATCTGGTGGATGGAAGTCTTACGGCAGACCGGGTTGTCCTTGCCTGTGGGGCAATCGGAGGGCAGAAGCTTGGTGTTGCAAAACCGGATGATGTGCCGGTGGGAATGTCGGCCAGAGTATATGGGGATTGTCGCCTTCCTTCGGATACCTTTTATTTCAAATATGACTGGCAGTATGGAGAAGGCTATGCCTGGCTCTTTCCGGTGGGAGAACGTCTGTGGAACTACGGAGTGTGGAGTGCAGACCGCCGGGAAGAGGTGAAGCGGTTATTTGCGGAGTTTGAAGAGCAGATGAAAAAGACTTATTTTTCAGACTGCAGCTATGAGAGGAAGCCGAAAGGAGCGGTGATCGGTGCGACCCGGCATATGCCGACGGATGGAACGAAGATTCCACGGATCGGAGACTGTGCATATATTTCGTGTTTCGAAAGTGGGGAAGGAATCTCCTACGCTATAGAAAGCGGGCGTCTTCAGGCAGAAGCAATCCTCCACGACCGGGATCCGGAAAAGGTACCTGTTCCTGAGAAAAATGCATATGCAAATGAGGTGAAAAAGTGCCATTTAAAATCGTTCGAAATGATATTGTAAATATGGAAGTGGACGCAATTGTGAACACGGCCAATGATCATCCGACCGTAGGAACAGGCTGTGATTATGCGGTATATAAAGCTGCGGGATATGAACAGCTTCTGGAATGCAGGAAAAAGATTGGTTATGTAAAAGAAGGGGAAGCATTTCTGACTCCGGGCTTCCGGCTTCCGGCAAAGTATATTATCCATGCGGTCAGTCCCCTTTATCGGGGTGGATTTCTGGGAGAAGAACGCAAACTCAGATCCTGTTACCGGAACAGCTTGCGGATTGCGGCAGAGAATCAGATTCGTTCAATTGCATTTCCGCTGATTTCAACCGGTGGATTCGGCTATCCGAAAGAAGAGGGAATGCGGATTGCTGTCGATGAGATTCATTCATTTCTGCTTCATCAGGAAATGATGATCTATCTGGTTGTATTTGATGGAAAGGCAACCGGACTTGGAAAGCAGATCTGTCCGGATCTGGAATCCTACATTGACCGGAATTATGTGCAGAAAAAGCGGGAAGAGGAATATGTATATCCTTCCTTCCCGGGAAATATGTATCCTGCGGCAAGACAAAGGGCGGCAAGGGCTTCAGAGCCTGAAAGCGGGGGACTGATCCGGGAATCCGTTGATGAATATACCTTCGGTGAAGCACATGAAAGCGCACTGGAAGAACGGATGAAGCATCTGACGGATACATTTTCGCAGTATCTTCTGTACCTGATTAAATCCAAAGGAATGACGAATGCAGAAGTCTATAAACGTGCCATCGTGGATAAGAAGACATTTTCCAAGATTAAGAATAATCCGAATGCACACCCGCAGAAAATGACAGCGATGTGTCTGTGTATCGGGGCAAAGCTTAATATGGATGAAACAAGAGATCTTCTTGCCAGGGCAGGATATGCATTATCGCCCTGTGATAAGACGGATGTGATCTTCTCCTATTTTATTGAAAATCAGATCTATGACATGATTGAACTGGATATACAGCTGGAGGAACATGGACTTCCCTGTCTGATTTCATAGTTTAACGCATGATGATATTTTTGAGGTCGCCTGTGTGGCGACCTTATTTTTTTCTGTGTATGTTATGATTCTGACATCAGATAGGAAAACAGTATTTCAGAAGGGAGTCATACACATGAAAAAAGGATTAACAGAATTAGTATTTGTATTAGACAGGAGCGGATCCATGAGGGGTCTGGAAAGTGACACGATCGGAGGATTCAATTCTCTGATTGATAAGCAGAAAAAGGAAGAAGGAGAGGCTGTTATTTCGGCTGTATTATTTGATGATACGACAGAAGTATTATATGACAGAGTGCCGCTTGACAAAATAGAACCAATGAATGACAGACAATATTATGTGCGGGGATGTACAGCACTTCTGGATGCAGTCGGAGGAGCAATTCATCATATTGGAAATGTTCACAAATATGCGAGAGAAGAAGATTGCCCGGAAAAAACATTATTTATTATTACAACAGATGGTATGGAAAATGCAAGCCGAAGATATACCTATGAGAAAGTAAAGCATATGTTAGAGCGTCAGAAAGCAAAGTATGGCTGGGAATTCCTGTTTCTTGGAGCCAATATTGATGCAATTGCTGTTGCAGGCAGGTTTGGAATACAGGCGAATCGAGCAGTCAAGTATGAGTGTGACAGAGAGGGAACTCAGTTAAATTATAAGGTGCTCAGTGAAGCGGTATCCAGGATGCGCTCCTGCGCGGCAAAGACCGCTGCAATGGCATTTGAAGCAGATGACAACTGGGCGGATGAGATACGGGCAGACTATGCACTTCGTCATGAGAAGGGAAAAACAGACTGCTAAGAATATTAGAAAAATTTGTGCTGGCATTATAATTTTGCCAGCACAGTTTTTTTCATGGTAATGTAGCAGGCCAGTCCTCCGATAAAGTTGGAGACAGGTTCTGCGAGAAATACTCCGACGACACCGAGATCTGCAATATGAGGGAGTATGAAAGTAAGCGGTGCTACGATGATCGCCTTTCGCAATATGGAAAAGAATACAGCCTGCTTGGCCTTATTGAGTGCTTTGAATACACATTGTCCGGTAAATTGAAAAGCCATCATAAAGAATCCGAAGAAATATATATGCAGTGACGGAACCGCTTTTTCAATGAGTAACGCATCATGATTAAAGATTCTGATAAACAATTCGGGAAAAGCGGATATCATTCCCCAGATAGACAGAGTATATCCAAAACAGGTAATAGTCATGAAGCGGATTGCTTTTTTCATCAGATCTGTCTGCCCGGCACCGTAATTATAGCTGATGACAGGGGAAGACCCTTCGGCAAGAGACATGACAGGAGTCTGTGCAATTTCGCGAATCGAATTGATTACCGTCATGACACTGATATAGATGTCGCCTCCGAAGATCTGAAGCATGGAATTGCAAGCAACCTGCACCAGTCCATTGGTGAAGGACATGACGAAAGAAGAAGTTCCCAGTTTTGTGATTTCACAGATGCAGGTAAAGTCCGGATGGAATTCATGAAAAGTTAACTTTAGTTCTGTCTGTGCCCCGGTCAGAAACCGGAGCACCCATAGGGCGGAAAAAAGCTGAGAGATAATCGTAGCGAGAGCCGCACCTTTTACACCCAGATGCAGTAAAAAGATAAAGACCGGGTCGAGGATGATATTGCTGATCGCACCGAGTGTTACTGTCTTCATACCGATTTTGGCAAAACCCTGACAGTTGATATATGGGTTGAGGCCCAGAGCGGTCATGACAAAAACTGTCCCCAGCAGATAGATCACCATATAGCCGGCGGCATATGGATAAGTAGTATCACTTGCACCAAACAGATAGAGAATGGGTTTGTGGAACAAAATTCCCAGAACTGTAATTATGATTCCGGTAAGTATCAGCATAAAGTATGCATGATTCATTATTTTCTGGGCTCCTTTTGTGTCTCGTTTTCCTCTCGCGATGGAACACAGCGGAGCACCGCCCTGTCCAAACAGATTGGCAAATGCAGTTACCATGGTAATTACAGGAAAACACAGACCGAGCCCGGCAAGAGCAACGGTGCCTTCACCCGGAAGTTTTCCGATATAGATACGGTCAATAATATTGTAAAGCAGGTTTAGGATCTGAGCGACCAGCATTGGGGCAGCTACAGAAAGGATATTGTGCCTGACATTGCTGCCACCAAAGTCTATTTGTTGAGAATTCATACGGATTTCGTCCTTTCTATCGGTGCCTTTTATTGTATCACAAAAACTGTCCACATGTGTTATACTAAGAAAAAATGTGTAAGTAATGTGTAAACAGGAGTGCGATATGGCTAAAGGAGCAAATCAGAAATTTAAATTATATTATCTGGCGAAAATCATGACGGAAAAGACAGATGAGGAGCATTACATTACGATGCCGGAGATTATAGATAGTCTTGAAAACTATGGGGTGACAGCCGGACGAAAGAGTATCTATAATGATCTGAAAGATCTGGAAAAACTGGGAATTGAAGTGGAAGGAGAGCCGATCGGCAACCGCTATCATTATCATGTGGTGGATCGTCAGTTTGAACTTCCGGAACTGAAACTGCTGGTGGATGCCATTCAGTCTTCGAAGTTCATTACTGCAAGAAAATCCAATGAACTGATCAAAAAGCTGGAGGCGCTGGTCAGCAGATTCGATGCGGCAAAGCTACAGCGGCAGGTATTCGTATCCGGTCGCATCAAGACCATGAATGAGAGTATCTATTACAATGTGGATGAGATTCACAATGCAATTGCGGAAAACAGAAAGATTCGTTTTCAATATTTTCAGTGGAATGTAAAAAAAGAAATGGAACTTCGGCATGGAGGAGCTTATTATCATATCAGTCCGTGGGGGCTGTCCTGGGATAATGAGAACTATTACCTGATCGGCTATGATTCTGATGCAGGCATGATCAAACATTACCGGGTGGATAAGATGCTTCATATCCGGATGTCGAAGGAAATGCGGGAAGGAAAGGAACTCTTTCAGAAGCTTGATATGGCGGCTTATGCGAAGAAGAGTTTTGGAATGTATGGAGGAAGGGAAGAACGTGTCAGACTTCTGGTAAAAAACAGTTTTGCGGGAGTTATGATTGACCGGTTTGGTAAGGATATAATGATGATCCCGGCAGATGAAGAGCATTTTACAGTAAATGTGGATGTGCAGGTGAGCAGTCAGTTCCTGAGCTGGGTATTCGCGCTGGGAGATGGAGTGAAGATCATCGGGCCGGAACATGTGGCGGAGAGAATGAAGACGGAACTTGGCAGGATGCTTGAGCGATACAGTGAATGATGAGGAGGAGAAGGGAAATGGAAAAAAAGGTTTTGGTTGTAATACCGGTACAGGAAAGACATAAAGAAAAACTGGAGAAAGCAGGAAAAGGATGCAGATTTATCTATTCTTCATCAACGGAGGTGGAAGAGTCTGTGATTGCCGATGCAGAGGTCATCATCGGCAATGTTCCGGCAGAAAAAATCAGGGCATCGAATCGACTGGAGTTTTTGCAGCTGAATTCTGCAGGAGCGGATCCATATGTAATACCTGGGATCTTAAGTGACAGAACCATTTTGACGAATGCAACCGGAGCATACAGTAAAGCTGTTGCGGAGCATATGTTTGGTATGATGTTCATGTTACAGAAAAAGCTTCATCTTTACCGGGATGCACAGGCGAGAACTGAATGGACAGATGAGGGAACAGTAGTATCTATTACAGATGCAACGGTGCTGGTTGTCGGCCTGGGGGATATCGGACTTCATTTTGCTCGTATGGCAAAAGCACTGGGAGCTTATACACTTGGCATAAAACGCAGAAAATGTGAATGCCCGGATGGAGTGGATGAATTATATACGATGGAGCAGCTGGATGAAGTATTGCCGAGAGCAGATGTAATTGTCTCATTTTTGCCGGGAACAAAGGCGACGCATCATATCTATACAAAAGAAAGGTTTGCGCTGATGAAAAAGCAGGCAATCTTTTTGAATGGAGGAAGAGGAAGCGCCGTTGACACGGATTTATTATATGAAGTTCTTAAGAATCATCAGATCATGGCGGCAGGGATTGATGTGACGGATCCGGAACCTCTTCCTGCAGAACATCCGCTGTGGAAGCAGGACAATGTGATGATCACACCTCATATTTCCGGACAGTATCATCTTCCGGAGACATTTGAACGGATTGTTGATATTGCGGCTGAGAATCTGGAAGCATACCTGAATGGCCGATCACTTAGGAATGTCGTTGATTTTGCGACCGGATATAAGAAATAATGATCATAAAATGTGTCTTGTTGCTAATATGACAAATGTTCAGAGGAAAGGAAGGCGTGCAATGAATCAGGCCGAAAGAAGAGACCGGGGGATGGCATACATCTCAGATGAACAGATTATGGAAGAGCAGAAAGCCTGCAGAAAAATTCTGCAGAGATTAAATACGGCAGATTGTTCTGATTTTGAAGGAATTGCGGAAATTGTAAAGGAACTGCTGGGGAAATCGGAAAATGCATTTATCAATCCGCCTTTTCACTGCGATTATGGATTTCATATCGAGGTTGGAAAGAATTTCTATGCGAACTATAACTGCACGATCTTAGATGTTGCGAGGGTAAAGATCGGAGATAACTGCCAGCTGGCACCGAATGTTGCAATCTATACGGCTGGGCATCCGGTGCATCCGGTATCCAGGAATTCCATGTACGAATATGGAATTGAAGTTACGATCGGAGATAATGTATGGATCGGAGGAAGCACTGTGATCCTTCCGGGAGTACATATCGGGAGCAATACGGTGATCGGAGCCGGAAGTGTAGTGACCAGAGATATTCCGGACTGGGTGGTGGCAGCAGGTAATCCATGCAGGGTGATTCGGAGTATTAAAGAAGAAGATAAAGAATATTATTACCGGGACAGAAAATTCGACGAAGAAGCCTGGAATGTCATCAAAGGTCTGGAAGAATAAAGTTGTAGAAAATACTTTCGCATCCGATGACGGGAAAACTCCGACTCTACTGACAGTATGGTGCATTTTTTAGAAAGATATGCCATAATTAACATATAACAGAGGAGGGAGGTCACGGCGATGATTGATGTGAAAAAAGTCGGACTGTTTATTGCCGAATGCAGAAAGTCTAAAAACTGGACGCAGAAGCAGCTTGGTGAAAAATTAGGGGTAACGGATCGTGCTGTTTCAAAATGGGAAACGGGGCGTTCTTTGCCGGATATATGTCTGATAGAAGATATCTGCAAATTATTTGATCTGCAGGTGAGTGAACTCCTCGCGGGAGGAAAAATAGAAGAAGAAGATTACAAAAAAGAAACGGAGCAGATGTTAATTCGGACGATCGGAGAAAATCAATTGTACGGATTTCAGGTCGTTCTTCACTTGTTGGAAATCAGTGCACTTCTGGCATTTTATGTTCCTTTTTTCCTTGCTCAGGGAGGGATCCCGAATATGACGGTGGAGAATGTTTTTTGCTGGCTTGCCGTGGTTCTTTTAATGGGTTGTACGATTTATCTGGATGCAAAGCTTCCGGCTAGAAGATATCGTTCCTCGAATATCTGGATTGAAGCATTGAATGCAGGTATAGCATTTCTTATTATGGTGTTTTACGTTTTTTATATTAATGATATTGCGGATATGATAAAACAAGGAGAAAGTGTCGAAGTACTGTACGCAACTGCGTTCATAGGATTGGCATTGGTAGTAGGGACGCGTGTTCTTGCAGTTTATAAAAGAAAAAGGGAAGAGGGATTATAAAATCGTATTATTGTATTATAATTGAATAAGATATTACAAGAAAAATGGAGAAAATTAGTTTATGGTAATAGTATAATACAAAAAATAAGCAAAGAGCCGACGGATGATGTCCGGCGTGATAAGGAGTATGTTATGAACAGAGCAGCAGGTATATTATTACCGATATCCAGCCTGCCATCAAAGTATGGAATTGGCTGTTTTTCAGAAAGTGCGTATCGTTTTGTGGATTGGATCAAAGAGGCCGGACAGACTTATTGGCAGATTCTCCCCCTGGGACCTACCAGTTACGGGGATTCTCCTTATCAGTCTTTTTCTACATATGCGGGCAATCCGTATTTTATCTGTCTGGAAACGCTGGTTGAAGAAGGGGTTTTAACAAAAGAAGAATGTGATGAGGCAGACTTCGGAGAGAAAGCAGATGATATTAACTATAAAAAAATGTATGATCATCGTTTTCCACTTTTACGAAAATCGTATGAAAGAAGTAATATCAGTGAGAATTCCGAGTATCAGAAGTTTGTAAAAGAGAATCAGTGGTGGTTATCTGATTATGCGTTATTTATGGCTCTGAAAGACTGGTTTGGCGGAAAAGCATGGACAGAGTGGCCGGAGGATATCCGTCTGAGATATGGATATTCTCTCGATTACTATCGGGAACAGCTGTATTTTGATATTGAATTTCATCAGTATCTTCAGTTTAAGTTTTTTGAACAGTGGTACCAGTTAAAGAGTTATGCGAACAGTAAGGGAATCCGGATTATCGGAGACATTCCGATTTATGTCGCAATGGACAGTGCAGATATATGGTCTCATCCGGAACTGTTTCAACTGGATGAGAATAACATGCCGACAGCAGTAGCGGGCTGTCCGCCGGATGGATTCTCCGCAGACGGACAGCTCTGGGGAAATCCGTTGTATCGCTGGGATTATCATAAAAATACGGGATATCAGTGGTGGGTTACTAGACTGTGGTATTGTTTTAAGCTTTATGATGTGGTAAGAATTGATCATTTCCGTGGATTTGATGAGTATTTTTCGATTCCGTTTGGAGCGAAGACTGCTGCAGGTGGACATTGGGAGAAGGGGCCCGGAATTGAGTTGTTCCGCCAGGTGGAGCAAAGCCTCGGATGGCATGAAGTCATCGCGGAAGATCTTGGATATATGACAGATTCTGTACGGCAGCTCGTAAGAGAAAGTGGTTTCCCGGGAATGAAGGTGCTGGAATTTGCTTTTGATTCCCGTGATTCAAGTTCGGCGAATGACTATCTTCCGCATAATTATCCGGAAAATTGCGTAGCTTATACGGGAACGCATGACAATGAGACGATTAATGGATGGCTGGACAGTATTACGAAGGAAGAACTGGCATCCGCAAGAGATTATCTCTGTGACCATTATACACCGAAGAAATGGCTGCACAGATCATTTGTTGCTCTGGCTATGAGGAGTAATGCCAGAACCTGCATCATTCCGATACAGGATTACCTGGGAATGAATAATAAAAGCAGAATCAATCAGCCGTCTACGATAGGAACAAACTGGCGCTGGAGACTGACCGAGGAAAATCTGTCGGAGGAACTTCGGGAAGAGATACTTAAGACTACAAAAATCTATGGACGAATGAACTGGAATTAGAGAGACGGGAGGTCAGCTGACCTCCCGACTTTTATCTGTATTTCTTTTTCATGGAGAATCCGCGCCCACTGACTTCATTGACACGGCTGACTACCATAAAGCTTTCCGGATCAATAGAGCGGACAAGTTTTTCGACTTTTGGAAGTTCACGTTTGGATATTACGCTGAGTATTACCTGAGTTTTATCACGAAAGTAACCGCTTTCGCCATCCAGTAAAGTAACTCCTCGGTCGATCTGTTCCAGAATTGCGTTTCGAATTTCGTCAGATTTCTGACTGACAATCTTAAGTTCGGTTCTTGTTGTGCCAATCAGCAGCAGCTTATCCAGTACAATCGTGTATATCATAACTAATACGATACCGTACAGTATATTTTCTGCCGGGCGAAACAGAGCCTGCCCTAACAGTATGAGAACATCAAAGGCATACATACTGCCGGAGACGGGAATGCGAAAAGTCTTATGCAGAATCAGCGGAGGAATATCCATACCTCCGGTAGATGCACCTGAACGAATGACAATTCCGAGAGCAATTCCGATTCCAAGTCCGGAAAAAATGGTGCACAACAGCAGATCGTCCGTTATGATGTAGTTTCCAAATACACGGTCAAAGATCTCCAGTGCGAATGGATAGAGAAAAGTGCTGGCCAGAGTTGTGGCAGCAAATTGCCGACCAAGGATCAGATAGCCTGCAATTAGCATAATGACATTAAAAGCAAGCACAAACTGTGTGACGGAAACCCCGAAGAAATGCTGGATCGTGAGCGCGATTCCGGTGGTCCCTCCTGTCACAAGACCGGATGGAAGCAGGAATAATTTTACCGTCAGAGCATACAGAAAATTACCGGCAATTACAAAGAACAAAGAGGATAACGTTTGAAAAAAATCTTGTTTTTGTTTCATGAAAAGACCTCCTGAGGGTTTTGTGAAATAAAAAACACGTCTGTCAGAGAGATTTTCCCTAACAAACGTGGATCAAGGCACTGCCTAATACACAATTATTATATAGGCAATAAAACTGTTCGTCAAGAATTATAGAAAACTTTGACGAATGGAGGGGGTATAGTTCCTGCTATCTTTCCCAGAACTGAGCCCAGGAAGGAGTCAGAACACCCTCATGTATACGGATTGGTTCCGGATAAGTCTGTCCCTTCAGGTCGAGTTCCACATAATCTATGATCTCCGGTTCTACGGGGGTATTTACCACGAGGCCGGGAATCGGGAAGTCGTCTACAGGTCGGATATCGACGTGTTCCAGACGAAGGATCTCCTCGATTCCGGATATCACTTTCCCAAATACCGGATAATGGCCTTTGTGTTCCGGGCACGGACGCAGTGGAAAGAAGAATTCACAGCCGGCTTCTCCGAGATCATCGTATCCACCCATACATACACATCCGACTTCAGAGTCCAGAGGCGTAATTTCAGGATGAAGTTCATATTCAAACGGAATCAGATATTGTCCTTCTTTTTTGCGAAATCCGGTGTAGCTCATGTCAACCCAGTGACCTGGAACGATTCGTTCGATCGGGTGACCGTCAAAGATACCATGGCTGGCGGCGTAGATAAAGCTGGCGACTGTGTTTGGTGCAATTTCCGGAAAGAGTTCAATCACGATGCAAGATTTATTTGCCATATATATGGTTGCAGTTGGGTTCATAGGTAATTCAAATCTCCTTTTCGTAAGTTTTTCTGGAAATATTATAAGATAAGAAAGATGAGTTTGAAAGAGGAAAAGAAAAATAAATTACTCTTGACGAATACGAGGCACAAGAATATAATAGGGAATATCGAAAAACACTTTCGCGAGTTGAAGTGTAAAAACTTGACGCTTTAAACTGAGAAAGAGTAAGATCGTTGAGGAGGAAAGACAATGAAAAAGAAATTAGTATCAATTTTAATGGTAGCTGCAATGGTGCTTTCCATGACAGCATGCGGAGGTAACTCAGACAGCAGCGAAGGAGGTTCATCTGAAGAAGAATCATCCGGCGAGGCATATAACATCGGTATCTGCCAGCTGGTTCAGCATGATGCACTGGATGCGGCAACACAGGGCTTTGAAGATGCGCTCACAGAACTGTGCGGCGAAGGTAATGTAACATTTGATGAGCAGAATGCACAGGGCGAGCACAATATGTGTGCGACCATTATTAATCAGTTTGTATCTGATAATGTTGATCTGATTCTTGCAAATGCAACGGATCCACTTACAACAGCAGCGACTGCAACAGCAGATATTCCGATTATCGGAACTTCCATCACCGATTATGCAACTGCTCTTCAGATTGAAGACTGGACAGGAGCAACCGGAATTAACGTATCTGGAACAAGTGATCTGGCTCCGATTGATGAGCAGGAAGCAATGTTAAAAGAACTTCTTCCGGATGCCAAGACAGTGGGTATCCTGTACTGTTCAGCAGAGCCAAACTCTAAATATCAGGCAGAGAAGTTTGAGGAAGCTCTTGATAAGGACGGCATTGCATACAAAGAATATACAGCAGCTGATTCCAATGAGATTCAGTCCGTTGTTACAAGCGCTGTATCAGAAGTAGATGCGATCTACATTCCGACAGACAATACAATGGCAGCAAATACAGAGATCGTTAAGAACGTATGTGTGCCTGCAGGAATTCCTGTAATCGCAGGTGAGCAGGGAATCTGTACCGGATGTGGTATTGCTACATTATCCATCAGCTACTATGATATCGGATACAGAGCCGGGGAAATGGCTTATGAAGTATTGGCAAATGGTGCTGATATTTCTACAATGGAAATTGAATTTGCACCTGAAGTAACAAAGATGTACAATAAAGAAATCTGTGATGAACTCGGAATCACAGTACCGGATGATTACGAAGCAATTGAAGCTGAATAGTCAAAAAGAACAGAGATAATATTGAGTACGCCGCGGCAGATCTGCTTCGGCGTACTTAAGGTTATAAAAATAAGATAAAAAGAAAGGAACAAGATAAAATGGTGGCTTATTTTGCAGCATTAGATCCGATGACGCTGGTCCGTGCACTGCCGGGTAATGTGGCACAGGGTCTGATATGGGGAATCATGGCATTGGGTGTGTACATCACGTATCGTATTCTGGATTTTCCGGATCTGACAGTTGATGGTACCCTTGCTACAGGAGGCGCTGTGGCAGTTATGTTGATACAGGGAGGAATGCATCCGGCACTGGCTCTGATATTTTCAACGCTGGCAGGAATGCTCGGAGGACTTGCTACAGGACTTCTGCATACCGCTCTTGGAATTCCGGGAATTCTGGCAAGTATATTGACTCAGATTTCATTGTACTCGGTGAATCTGGGAATTATGGGGAAGGCAAACCAGAGTATCGGAATCGGACAGAAAGGACTGGTAGCTTCCCTGAGATTTGTGTCTGCACAAGACAATTATCTGTTCTTTATTCGTTTGATCGTGATCTGCCTTGCACTGGTGGCAGTGGTGTACTGGATCTTCGGTACAGAGATTGGGTCTGCGATCCGTGCGACCGGATGTAATGAGCAGATGGCCCGTGCACAGGGCATCAATACCAACTTTACAAAAGTAATTGCACTTATGATTTCAAATGGACTGGTGGGTCTGTGCGGAGGAATCTATGCACAGTATCAGGGATCTGCTGACGTAAACTCCGGACGTGGAGCAATTGTCATCGGTCTTGCAGCCGTGATTATCAGCGAAGTCATATTTGGAAAGCTGTGTGCAGGCAAAAAGATTGCTTTTGCATATACACTTGCTTCTTTATTTGTGGGTGCAATTCTGTATTACATAGCATATACACTTGTATTATGGCTGAAGATGCCGTCTGATTACATGAAGTTATTCTCTGCAATCGTTGTGGCAGTTTTCCTTGCAATTCCGTATCTGAAGGAAAAATATTCTACGAAACGCAGGAGGGCATAAGGCATGGCATATATGTTGGAAATCAAAGATCTTCATAAGACATTTAATAAAGGTACAATTAATGAAAAAGTTGCATTGGACGGAGTGGATCTTCAGCTGAATCCGGGAGATTTTGTTACGATCATTGGTGGAAACGGCGCGGGAAAATCCACGACGTTGAATGCGATTGCAGGAGTATGGCCGGTAGATCAGGGTAATATTATCGTAGACGGAGTAGATATTACAGATCTTCCGGAACATAAAAGAGCCTCCTGTCTTGGACGTGTATTTCAGGATCCGATGACCGGAACAGCAGCGACCATGTCAATCGAAGAAAATATGGCGATTGCCGCAAGGCGCGGGCAGAAACGTGGCCTGGGATGGGGAATCACAAAAAAAGAGAGAGAAGATTTCAAAGCGCAGTTGAGAGAATTGGATCTTGGTCTGGAAGACCGTATGAGCAGTAAAGTCGGATTGTTGTCCGGTGGACAGAGACAGGCGATTACTCTTCTTATGGCGGCCATCAAAGAGCCAAAGCTCCTTCTTCTGGATGAACATACAGCGGCACTTGATCCAAAGACGGCGGCAAAGGTACTGGAGCTTTCTGACAAGATCATTGAAGAACATCATCTGACCGCTATGATGGTCACACATAACATGAAAGATGCGATTGCACACGGCAATCGTCTGATCATGATGCATGAAGGAAAGATCATCTACGATGTCTGCGGAGAAGAAAAGAAGAATCTGAAGGTGGCAGATCTTCTTCGGAAATTTGAAGAAGTAAGTGGCGGAGAATTCGCAAATGACCGTATGATGCTTGCAAACTAAACTGAATCGAAAGTTAAAATTATGAGGCGTTTCTCAAGATAAGATAGCTTGGGAGGCGCCTTTTTATACAAAATGAAAAGACAGACTCCGGAGAATCTGTCTCGTTGCATCTTTCTTAATAGAGTGCTCTGATGGGCATATACAATATATTTTTCTTCTTACATCCTCTTTTTTCGATTTTATTTAGAATGTTTCAAGTTGTTTGCGCTATAATTGGGCAATCTTTGCATAATATCATATCAATGCCCAATTATAGACTTACTTTTAATTGTTCCCAAGATTTTTTGGGGGAATCGTTCAATTTTTCTCAATACGCCCAAAATACATATCCTGGTATCGAACCATGAAGTCAGCGTTTTCCCCGACATACCCAATGAATAATCAGTTGCCGAGTTTCTGATATTTACAAAAGTCCTGTTTTTTCTTTCAGTATCTCGTACATTTTTCTGGAAACCGGTACGGATATTCCATACTTTTCTGCCTCTCGTACAATATATCCGCTGAAGGTATCCAGCTCTGCCTGCAGCCCCGTACGGATATCCCGCTGGAGAGAACTGGTAGCATCGTCGGAATAGTCATTGTGAAATTTGTCGATGATGATCTCGATGTGTTTTGGCCGGATGTCTACCTGTTTTGCAAGGGCAATCTGGTAGGCTTCCTGCACGAGAGCTTCATATTCGGACGTTTTTTCTGGGTCTGAGCGCAATTCACCGATAGTGTTGTCATAGGCAGCGGTTGCAACGTTGTATGCACAGTTTAAGATATACTTTCTCCAGATGGCCTGTTCAATGTCAGGAGCACATTTGTGGTCGATACCTGCACCCGTAAGAACACCGGAAACTTCGGAGACTGCCTGCGCCTGTAAAGCGTCGGCATTTTTGATTCCGATGTACAGATTGGCGAACTTGCCCTGCTGAGTAATGGAATAGTCGGCATTGGCAAATGCAACGATATAGATCAGAGAGTCCACGACTGTTCCCTGGGGCAGGATGTTTCGGATCCGGTCTCCCGGATCGGTTCCGTTCATAACAGGAATGATCACAGTATGATCTGTGATAGCATGGGCCATGCTCCGGCATACTTCTTCCAGAGAGTAATTTTTCACACATACAAAAATGTAATCCTGTTCTTCCATATCTTCTACCGTGACTATTTTTTCCGGAAATGCAGTAATCTCTCCGTTATAATCACTGTGAAGGATTAGTCCGTGTTTCAGGAGGGCTTCCTTTCGTTTTCCCCTTGCGGCAAATGTGACATGCGGATAGTGTTTGGCAAGCATTCCCGCAAGATATCCGCCGACTCCGCCGATGCCGACAACGGCGATTTTTTTATCTGTTAATAATGTTTGGTTCATATTTTTTCACTCCTTTTCCACTTTATTGTACTACATCGGCAGTAAAAATGTACAGGGAAAGAATTTTGTTGCAAGAAAGATGTTGAAAAAACACTGTTTTCCATATATATTTTTTATGGGACGAAATAGAGACGAAAATGATAAGGATGTTCAGCTTATGAAAAAAGATACATTAACGATTACAAAACCGGGTATGGTCTGTGCTGTAGCTCTGCTGTGCTGCCTGCTCTGGGGAAGTGCTTTCCCAAGCATCAAAATAGGGTACAGGCTTTTTGAGATTGCAGAAGGGGATTCGATGTCACAGCTTTTGTTCGCCGGATACCGGTTTTCGCTGGCAGGAATCATGGTGATCGTGATTGGCAGCCTTATGAGCGGACGTATTCTTTGTCCGAAGCGTTCTTCCTGGTCTATGGTGATCAGGCTTGGAGCGGTGCAGACAATCTTTCAATATGTCTTTTTCTATATGGGACTGGCACATACAACAGGGGTGAAATCTTCGATCATCACAGCTTCCAATGTGTTTTTTGCTATTTTTTTGTCAGCAGTGGCCTTTCGTGAAAAGATTACTCCCGGCAAAATGGCAGGGTGTATCATCGGATTCGCAGGGGTTGTGCTGATCAATCTTACAGGTGCCGGAATCGATCTGAATCTGTCATTAGCAGGAGAAGGAGCCATTATGCTGTCGGCGTTTGCATCCGCGTTATCTTCAGTATTGATCAAAAGGTATTCGGCGAAAGAAGATACATTTACCCTGTGTGGTTATCAGTTTTTGTTTGGAGGTGTTGTGCTTTCTGCAATCGGACTTGTCGGCGGCGGAAGAGTGAGTGGTTTTACAGCTGCGTCTGCAATGCTCCTTGTATATATGGGGCTGATATCTGCGGTTGCATACTCGCTCTGGAGTCTGTTGCTTTCCTGTAATCCGGTGGGAAGAGTTGCGATCTTCGGGTTCAGTAATCCGATGTTTGGAGTGATTTTGTCTGCAATATTGCTGGGAGAAAAGAATCAGGCATTTACTGTTCGGGGAGTTACGGCTCTGATTCTGGTCTGTGTCGGCATCTGTATGGTGAATAAAAGTCAGGGTTCTTAACTCAATGATGAGTATGGATATTAAGATAATTTCGGATATTACTTGTAAATCGTCTGAACAGTCTGCTATAATAGACTCAATGTTGCATGTTCCGGGCGGGGACATGAATGAGAATATGGTATGGAAAGTGATGAAACATGGGAAATAATAATTTGTTTGCGGAGCTTCCGAAGGGATCCATTTCAGAGATCCTCGTGAAGAGAATTACGGATGCGCTGATCAGCGGAGAACTGAAGCCGGGCGACAAGATCCCGACAGAAGTGGAATTCAGTGAAAAGCTGGGGGTAAGTCGTAACGCAGTCAGAGAGGCGCTGAAGGTTCTGGTTGCTTTTGGTGTTCTTGAGATCCGGCGTTCGGAAGGTACCTTTGTTGTGGAAGAGTATAATAATAAGCTCCTGGATCCTCTGTTGTACGGATTGATTCTGTCAGAGCATTCGATGGAAGAACTTCTGGAAGTGAAGATTGCAGTCGCAAATTCGGTGCTGTATCTGGCAATTCTAAATGCCTCCGACGAAGAGATACGTAAGCTTCGAGGGTACGGACTGGAATTTCAGAAGATTATGAATGAAGAACCTGCGGACATTGAAAGAATGTATCAGGCAAGTAAAAGATTTAACGAATATCTGAGTGAGATATCCAAGAACCGTATGCTGTATCAGCTGGACAGTATTGTGCGGAAGATTGCGTCGTTTACCAGGCATAAGGCAATCGAGGTGTCTGTGGAGAGAAATATGCTGAATGCACTTCCGGATAATTATCTGAAAGAGGTGGATATTCTGGAGGCAAGAGATAAAAAAGCAATTGCAGACTTCATGGACGAACGCCTGAAATTGTGGCAGGAATTGTTATTATAGAGCTTTTGAAGAATGTAACAAGGACACGAATTGATAAAAAAATAGCAAAAGTGTTAAAAAATAGACATAAATAGTCTCGGTAAATTGTACAATTTGCACAATTTACCGAGACTATTTTTTTATGTAATGCCGATTGAAATGATATGTACAATGTAGTACATTGTACATATAACGTTTAGAGCTTATGCTTAAGGAGGAGTAGAAATGGAAGCAAAGGAATATGTATTAGATCTGATTCAGAAAGGTAGAGCTGCACAGCAGGTATTTGAAAAGTTTTCGCAGGAAGACGTCGATAAAGCAGTACGTGCAATCGGAAAGATTATCTATGACAACGGCGAAATGCTTGCAAAGATGGCGGTAGAAGAGACACGTATGGGTGTCTATGAAGACAAGATCAAGAAAAACAAAGGAAAAGCAAAAGCTGTATGGGCAAAATTAAAAGGTGTTAAGAGCCGTGGAATCATCGAATATGATGATGCAGAGGGTATTGTAAAGGTTGCAAAACCGATCGGAGTGATCGGTGTTGTGTCTCCGACAACCAACCCGACCATGACACCAATGCAGAATGCAATGATCGCATTAAAAGGTGGAAACGCAATCATCGTTGGACCACATCCACGTGCAAAGAAGACAGGTGTTGAGACTGTTAATTTGATGAGACAGGCATTGAAAGAAGTTGGAGCTCCTGAAGATCTGATCCAGATCGTACCGGAACCAACTGTTGAGATCTCCGGACTGCTCATGTCAGAATGTGACGCATGTATCTCTACTGGTGGTCCTGGAATGGTTAAGGCTGCATATTCCAGCGGAAAACCGGCATTTGGAGTAGGCGCTGGTAACGTTCAGACACTGGTTGACAGAGACGCTGATATTGCAGATGTAGCTGACAAGGTTGTGGTTAGCCGTATCTATGACAATGGTGTTCTGTGTACTTGTGAACAGTGTGTGCACGTTCCGGCTGAGAAGTTTGATGAACTGGTAGGCGAGATCGTAAAACGTGGAGCTCATTATATCAGTGAGCCTGCAGATGTAGATGCTTTAAGAAAGGGAATGTTCCCGACAGGTGCAATCAACAAAGATGTTGTTGGTGCTTCACCGGCATTTATCGCAAAGACAGCAGGTCTTGAGTGCCCGGAAGATGCAAAACTGCTCCTTGTTAAGATTGAAAAATATGGTGCAGATGAATATCTTGCAAAAGAGAAACTTTGTCCGGTACTTGCAATCAGACCATACGATACATGGGAAGAAGCCGTAGATGTAGCTGTTACGAACCTGAAGAACGAAGGTGCAGGACACAGTGCAGTAGTACATTCCAATACAAAAGAACATGTAGAATATGCAGCAGAGTTACTCCCGGTATCTCGTGTTGGTGTTAACATGATCGGATCATCCGGACTTGGAGGAGGACTTGATAATGGTCTGAATCCGACAGCTACACTTGGATGCGGAACATGGGGCAACAACTCAATCTCTGAGAACTTATGGTGGCATAATCTTGTTAACATTGCAAGAGTCGCATATAGATTACCAGACAGACCGATTCCGACAGACGAAGAGATCTGGGCAGAATAGGCACTACAGGAGACTGGGTTATGATTCGTAGTTTTGAAGAATTGATTGAAAAAGTACAAAATGGGGAGCCACAGACATTGTCTGTGGCTGTTGCCCAGGATGCAGACGTTCTTATGTCCGTCTGGAATGCATACCAGAATCGCATCATTAAGGGTGCATATCTGGTGGGGAATGAAAAAGAAATCCGGGAAATCGCGGCAGAGCATGAGATTGATCTGTCAAAATTTGAAGTCGTAAATGAAGAAGAAAAACCGGAAGCATGTGCAACAGCGATCAAGCTGGTAAAAGAAGGAAAAGCATCTCTTCCAATGAAGGGATTTGTGGATACGTCTGTTGCATTGAAAGCTTTGCTGAATAAAGAATACGGACTTCGTACAGGAAATCTGATCTGCCATGTGGGTCTGATGGAAGTACAGGGATTTGACCGTATGTTCCTGCTCAGCGATTCTGCTATGACGATCGCACCGACACTGGAGCAGAAGGTAGATCTGATCAAAGCATGCACACAGATTGCACACGCAATGGGCAATGAGAATCCGAAGGTTGCTGTTCTTTGTGCCGTAGAAAAAGTTAATCCGAAGATGCCGGCAACACTGGATGCGGCAGAGCTTACCAGAATGAATGAAGAAGGTGAGATTACCGGATGTATGGTAAAAGGACCGCTCGCAATGGATAATGCAGTTTCTCCTGAGGCTGCACACCATAAGGGAATCGATCATCCGGTAGCCGGAAATGCAGATGTTCTGATCACACCGGACATTGAAGCCGGAAATATTCTCAATAAATCTATGGAATATTTTGCGAAATGCAGAAAAGCCGGATGTATTATGGGCGCTGCGAAACCAATGGTACTTACCTCACGTGCAAGCTCCGATGAGTCTAAGATGAATTCGATTGCACTTGCGGTTCTTGCAGCACAGGAAATGAATAAGAATTAAGGAGCAGTATGTATGTATCGAGTGATTGTATTAAATCCCGGCTCAACCTCAACAAAAGTAGCACTGTATGAGGGAGATAAGAAGATTTTTTCGGAAAATATTGCGCATCCTGCAAGTGATCTGGCGGTATTTCCCAATATCGTAGATCAGCTTCCTTATCGTAAGGAGATTATTATCAAGACACTGAAGGAAAAGGGAGTAGATCCGGGGACAGCAGATGCATTTTCAGCAATCTGTACCGGTCTGTTGCCGATGGATGGCGGTGTATATGAGGTGAATGACAGGATGTATGCTGACGGTCAGATTGGTCCGGGAAGCAAGCACCCTGGAAACCTTGGCCCTCTGCTTGCGAAGGATTTTGCGGAGGAATTTGAAGGACGTGCATTTATTGTAGACGCGAGCAGTGTGGATGAATTTGAAGAAGAAGCCCGTATGACGGGATTTGCTGAAGTTATACGTACCAGCCGTGGTCATCCGCTGAACCAGAGAGCAGCTGCAAGAAAATATGCTGCTGACTGCGGGAAACCATATGAAGAATTAAATCTGATTGTAGCACATCTTGGAGGTGGAATCTCTGTCAGCGCACACTGTCAGGGAAAGATGATCGATACGGTCGACAGTACACGCGGGGAAGGACGTATGGCACCGACCAGAAGCGGAACGGCACCGCTTGCAGATGTTGTAGAACTTTGCTATTCAGGAAAATACACAAAGCAGGAAATGTTTACCAAGATCATGAAGACCGGAGGATGGGTAGCTCATCTTGGAACTTCAGATGCCATCGAGGTAGAACGCAGGATAGAAGAAGGCGATCAGTTTGCTGCATTGGTATATCGTGTTACAGCTTATCAGATTGCAAAAGATATTGCGGCAATGGCATCCGTAATGAAAGGAAAAGTGGATGCGATTATTCTTACAGGAGGAGTTGCATATTCTGACATTATGGATGAAATGATCAGAGAGCGTGTCGAATTTATCGCACCTGTGAAATTGTATCCGGGTGAATATGAGATGGATGCGCTGGCAGCAGGCGCAATCCGTGTGCTTGACGGAAAAGAGGAACCAAAATCCTATACTGGAGAACCAGTATTCCCGGGATTTGATGTTCTGTATAACAGATTATAAAAAGAGGAGAGAGTCATGGATATAGGCGTATGGAATATAGTTGGAATCATATTAGTTATTCTTCTTATTATGGGAGTAGGAATATACTCCGGCCGGATGGTGGCGGATGCAAGTGACTTTGATACCGGCGGCGGTAAAGGCGGAAAATTGATGGTCTGTGGCGCGATTATGGGAAGTCTGGTAAGCGGACAGGCGACAATCGGAACAGCACAGCTTGCGTTTGATTTTGGACTGTCGGCATGGTGGTTCACATTAGGGGCAGGAATCGGCTGTCTGGTACTGGCGGTTGGTTATGCCATTCCTTTAAGGCATAGTGGAAGTGTAACGCTGTTAGAAGTAATTGGCAAAGAATATGGACCAAAAGCAGAGTATGCGGGGTCAGTATTATGTTCCATTGGTATATTTATCAGTGTCATTGCGCAGGTTTTATCAAGCTGTGCGTTGCTTACAACTATTTTTCATATGCAATTCTGGCTTGCGGCAGCGATATCTATTATTATCATGGCATTTTACGTAGTATTCGGCGGTGCATGGGGAGCCGGGATGGGCGGAGTAGTGAAGCTGGTATTACTCTATGTGGCATCTATCTTGGGGCTTGTGATTGTACTTACCGGAAGCGGCGGTTTATCCGGAATCCTGGGTGGATTAAATAACTTGCTTGCAGGTACGGATCTGGGCAATATCAGTGGATTAGTGACAGAAGGCGATATCAGCGGCAGATATGTGAATCTGTTTGCCAGAGGATTTCTTAAGGATATGGGATCCGGAATCTCACTGCTTTTAGGTGTGTTGGCAACACAGACCTATGCACAGGCAATCTGGTCCGCTAAGAGTGACAGCGAGGCAAGAAAAGGGGCGCTGTTAAGTGCTCTTCTTATCCCGCCTATTGGAATTGCGTGTATTTTCATTGGTATGTTTATGCGAAATCACTGTCTGACAGAAGCTGAGATTGCAGCACTTACGGAAGCAGGAAAAAAGATTCCGGAAGGAATGATGGAAATTGCGAATTCTTCACAGGTATTTCCTTCATTTGTACTCTATTATATGCCTCAGTTTATAGGCGGAATCGTGCTTGGAACTCTGCTGATCACGGTAATCGGAGGCGGAGCAGGTCTGTCCATGGGAGTTGCGTCTATCCTGGTAAATGATATCGTATGTAAGATATCTGAGAAATTTTCAGATACTAAGAAGAAATTATATGCAATCAGATTTACCATTGTGGCTGTTCTGGTGTTGGCAGCAATTATCGCGTTGGTAGTTCCTGGCGGCGTGATCAATGATTTTGGTTTCTTATCTATGGGAATCAGGGGAACCGTTGTGTTTATCCCTCTTACCTGCGCATTGTTTGCAAAAGGAAAAGTTTCATCTGGAGTAACACTGGTTTCTATGGCGGCAGGACCGATAGCGGTATTGGGAGGAAATTTTGTGAATCTTCCGTTTGATCCACTGTTTTTGGGAATTGCAGTGACAGTCGTCATTATGGCAGCAGGATACATAACCAATAAATCGAATTCATAATATTCAATACTGTATATAACTGTATAAATAAATTTCCACAAGAACGCTTCGGCGTTTACCTTGTGGAAATTTTTTTATGTCAGAATTGCTTCAGAAGTCTCCACAGAGTGGTTCGGCTGATTCCGAGTCTTGCGGCGGTGGCACTCTGGTTATAGTTTTCTTCCTGGAGGACGCGCATGATGATGTCGTATGTGATGTCTTTCAGGGGACGATGAATGTCAAAATCGATGGCGCCGGTTCCATTCCTACAACTTAGAACAGTCTCTCTTCGGAGAATATCTGCGATCAGAGAAGCCTTGATATAAGCTCCATGTGTGCCGGAGAACGCTTCGTTGATCACTCGCTTCAGCTGATCCAGATTGTTTGTCCATCGATATCCCTGGAGAAGACTCATTGCTTCCGGTTCGATACCGGCCAGCTGCATGCCGTGGCTGGTGTTCAGCTGATGAATATACATATTTACAAGTTTTGGTATCTCATCGATAAAATGAGACAGGTTTGGCAGCACGATATGAATGCAGGACAGCTTGTTGATCAGATATTCACGGGTGGTCGAAGTGTCCGATCTGCTGGCGTCGGCCCGCCAGGACAGAATCAGACGGTTTCGCCTTGACATATTTGTAGATGTGATGAATGTGATCAGCTGTTCAATCAGAGTAGTGCTGAGATAGTTACAGTTTTTAAAATAAAATGTATAGTCATTATCATAAAATGGAGAATTGGTATTGCCTGCCAGTTCTTTCATCTCGGCGTCGGTAAGGGATTCGCAGTTGATTGTAAAAAGCGGATATGACTGGAGGCGGCTGCTTTTATGAATGATCTGTGCGAGCCTGTCTTTGCCGGTGCCTCCCTCTCCTTCCAGGAATACCGGAAGACTGGTCTTACTGATATCTTCGATTTTCCGGCGGATTGCATGGTATGCTTCGTGATGATAGAGGAAAGAGAAAAACTGGGAAGAAGATTCGGTGGTTTCTGATTTGATTATGCTTCCGGTCAGCTCCAGTTCTGCTTTCTTATTTACTTCAATGAAAAAGTGATAGTAGTGGGTATCGGACAAAACAGCTTTTTCACCGGTGAATTTGTAGGTATTTCCTTTGCTTTTTTTGATTGACACAGTATGTCCGTATTTTTTTACATCTGATATTAATCTTTTGGTTTCTGTTGTAAGGAAATGAGAAGGACCTTTGACGGAGGAATAAGACAATATTCCGGTTTCGTCATAGATCAGATACATTTCATCTCTTGCAATCATCTTTGTCTTAATCAGACGGTTTTCAATCTGATAGTTCAGATAATATTTTGAAAATTCTACAATCTGGTTCAGTGCTTTTTTGATGGTTTCACTCCCGGAATTAAAAAGCATGTTTGGAATATTACACTCTCTCGCATATCTGCAGGCACTCATGTCGCCGATGACCAGCTCACATCCTTGTTTTCTCAGAGTATCAATATGTTTTACTGTATCTTCCCATGAATACGTAATCAGAATATTCAGGTCATAATTTAATATATCTCCGAGCTGTTCTGCGAGTGCAGCAATGCTGGGATAACATACAATTGCAAAGTTTTCAGTAATGCCTTCTGCCAGTGTGATTGCATTCAGCACATCATAATAAGACAACTCCATATCAAAAACAGGAAGTGTTGTCAGTTTTTGAAGAGTCAAGGCTGTCCCGCCCCGGGAGAGGATGGCATCATAAGTTTCCAGATCGAGACCGGACAGTAGTGTAGGAGCATAGTCAAGGTCAGCGTGATAAGTGGTCATGACTATATCATTTCTCTGGGATGCAATCGTATCCATTACATTTTTTAGTCCTTCATAGGGAGCGATTCCCAATATTTTTATTTTTCTCATATTTTATTATGTTGCAAAAATGAACAGTATACTCC
>NZ_JAFBIZ010000039.1 GCF_021531995.1 Faecalicatena contorta | reverse complement strand
ATAAAATGCAGTCTGTTTTTGAAAAAGGTGAAAGAACTTTCAGAAGGTGAATCGGTACTTGAAAATAAAAACAACGACGATTATACTAAGTCCCAGAACGAAGGAGGTCAGGAAATATGAATGAGAAAGTTGAACAGTTGAAGGGAAAATTAATCGTATCTTGTCAGGCATTGCCGGATGAACCGCTTCATTCATCCTTTATTATGGGAAGAATGGCAGTAGCTGCGAAGATGGGAGGAGCATGCGGAATACGTGCCAACACAAAAGAAGATATTCAGGAGATTCAGTCCCTGGTAGATCTTCCGATCATTGGAATTGTAAAAAGAGATTATGAAGACAGCCGGGTCTACATTACACCGACAATGAAGGAGATCGAGGAGCTGATGGAAGTAAAACCGGAGATCATCGCAATGGACGCGACCATATCTGAGAGACCGGGTCAAAAGAGTCTGGATGAGTTTTTCCGAGAAGTGAAGGCCAGATATCCAGAACAACTCTTTATGGCAGACTGCTCTACGGTAGAGGAAGCTCTTCACGCAGATGAACTTGGATTTGACTTTATCGGAACTACGATGGTTGGTTATACAGAGCAGAGTAAAGATGACAAGATTGAGGCTAATGACTTTGAGATATTAAGAAAGATCGTTGCCAATGTAAAGCACAGAGTAATTGCTGAAGGCAATATCAATACGCCGGAGAAGGCAAGACGGGTTATCGAGCTTGGCGCATTCAGTGTGGTTGTTGGTTCTATTATTACAAGACCGCAGCTGATCACAAAGTCATTTGCAGAAGCCCTTGAATAACACGGGCACATAGGAGCAGGGCTTAATATTTTAACATAAAACATGAAAATAATTAAGAAAAGGAGAAAATCATCATGAGAAATCTTGACAAGTACAAAGGAGTCATTCCTGCATTTTATGCATGCTATGACAAAGAAGGCAACATCAGCCCGGAGGGCGTACAGGCATTAACAAAATACTTCGTTGAAAAAGGAGTAAAAGGTGTCTATGTAAATGGTTCTTCCGGAGAATGTATTTACCAGAGTGTAGAAGACAGAAAGATTGTTCTGGAGAACGTAATGAAGGCAGCAGAAGGGAAGCTCACAGTCATTGCCCATGTTGCATGTAATAACACCAAAGACAGTATGGAACTTGCAGCACATGCAGAAAGCCTTGGCGTCGATGCAATTGCGGCGATTCCTCCGATTTATTTCCATCTGCCGGAGTATGCAATTGCTCAGTATTGGAATGACATCAGTTCTGCTGCTCCAAACACAGACTTTGTTATCTACAATATCCCACAGCTTGCGGGTGTCGCATTAACGCAGAGCCTGTTTGCCGAGATGAGAAAGAATCCGAGAGTCATCGGTGTAAAGAACTCTTCCATGCCGGTTCAGGATATCCAGATGTTTAAGCAGGCTGCCGGTGAAGATTATATCATCTTCAATGGTCCGGATGAGCAGTTTATAAGCGGGCGTGTGATCGGTGCCGAGGGCGCAATCGGCGGAACCTATGGGGTTATGCCGGAATTATTCCTGAAAATGGATGAACTCGTAAAAGCGGGAGATATGGAACATGCAAGAGAGATCCAGTATGCAGTGGATGCAATCATATATAAAATGTGTTCCGGACATGGCAATATGTATGCAGTGATCAAAGCAATCCTTAAGATCAATGAAGGATTGGAACTTGGCGGAGTCAGAAGACCGCTTGCAGATCTGATTGACAGTGATATGACAATGGTAGAAGAAGCTGCACAGATGATCCGTGATGCGAAAGCAAAATACCTTGTTTAAGAAATGATTTCATACATTTCGGTGTAAGAGAGCCAAAGCCGGAATGGAAAAGAGAATACTATCGAGATGTTTAGGAGGAAAAACATGCAGGGCTTTACAGTTATTGATTTGGTTATTTTAATTGTATATTTAGCAGCAGTATTGCTGGCCGGACTTCATTTCGCAAAGAAAGAAATGAAAGGAAAAGAGTATTTCAAAGGCGATGGAACGATTCCATGGTGGGTTACTTCCGTTTCAATTTTTGCAACATTGCTCAGTCCGATTTCATTCTTGTCTCTGGCAGGAAATTCCTACGCAGGAACATGGATCATGTGGTTTGCTCAGCTTGGTATGCTGCTTGCGATTCCGCTTACGATCAGATTCTTTCTGCCGATCTACAGTAAGCTGGATATTGATACCGCATATCACTATCTGGAACTGAGATTCGGAAGCAAAGGACTTCGTATCCTTGGTGCAGTGATGTTCATTATCTACCAGATTGGACGTATGTCTATTATTATGTATCTTCCATGTATGGTACTTGGAAGTCTGACAGGAATCAATGTGAACTTACTGATCATCATCATGGGTGTGATTGCAATTATCTACTCTTATACAGGAGGTCTGAAATCCGTACTCTGGACAGACTTTATTCAGGGATCTGTACTATTGATTGGTGTTACATTTTCACTGATCTTCCTGTTGACACATCTGGATGGAGGAATCGGTGCAATCTTCCATGCATTTGCAACAGAGCATAAGTTCCTGGCAGTAGACCAGCCGATCTTTAATCCGAATATTCTGAAAGACAGTGTATTCATCATGATTGTTGGCGCAGGATTCAATACGATGGGATCTTACGTATCCAGTCAGGATATTGTACAGCGTTTTACCACAACAACAGATACAAAGAAACTGAACAAAATGATGCTGACAAACGGTGCATTGTCTATCTTTATTGCAACTGTATTCTACCTGATCGGTACCGGCTTATACGTTTTCTATCAGCAGAATACACTTCCACCGGCAGCAGCACAGGATCAGATCTTTGCTTCTTACATCGCATTTGAACTTCCGGTTGGTGTAACAGGACTTCTTCTGGCAGCAATCTATGCAGCAGCACAGTCTACACTGTCTACAGGACTGAATTCTGTGGCATCAAGCTGGACGCTGGATATTCAGGCTCGTCTGACAAAGAAAGAATTAAGCTTTGAAAAGCAGACAAAGATTGGTCAGTATGTATCTCTGATTGTAGGTATTTTTGCAATCGTTGTAGCGATGGTTCTGGCAAATGGCGGGGTGAAATCTGCTTATGAATGGTTTAATGGATTCATGGGACTGGTACTTGGTATTCTGATCGGCTCCTTTATCCTGGGGGCATTCACAAAGGTTGCCAATACGTTTGGAACAACACTTGCGTTTATTGCGGCATCTGTAGTCATGGTATACATTAAATACTTTGTACCGGCTGAGAGCGTTTCCATCTGGTCTTACTCCATTATCTCCATTGTGGTATCCCTGGTAGTGGGAATTCCTGCAAGTTATATCTGGAGAAAGGTAAAAGGCGATACTTCCGTGCCGGCACTACATACAACAGTATATAAGAACTAGAAATAAGATGGTGAACAGGGGGCGGGGATCTTCTGTTCACCGCTGTCGTTAAAAAAGGAGAAGAGAAAATGATATTTGGAACTATAAATAATCTGAAAGAGTTCCCATTTCTTGAGGAACAGGTGAAAGAATGCTTTGCATATGCGAAGACGCATGACCTTGCTTCATATGAGAAAGGCAGTCATGAAATTGATGGAGACAGACTCTTTGTAAATATTGTAGAATATACAACGACAACACCGGAAAACCGTTTTTGGGAAGCGCATAAGCATTATCTGGATGTGCACGTGATGCTTCATGGCACAGAACAGATTGATCTGAACTTTATACAGAATATGGAACTCAAGGAATTTGTAGAAAAAGATGATTTTCTTCCAATGGACGGGGAAAAAAACAGTTCGGTCATCTTAAGAGACGGTGATTTCCTGATCTGTTATCCGAGTGACGGACACCGTACAGCGGTGGAAGTAGACGGACCGGAGCAGATCAAAAAGGCAATCTTTAAAGTACGCATCTAGTTATCATTCCTTTGGAGGCGGATAGGACTGGTGTCGGCACTTGAAGAAGAAATGAGACAGAGGTATAATGATGAAAGAATATATTAGTATTGATATAGGCGGAACAGCGATCAAATATGGCGTGATCAATGAACACGCAGAGGTTCTGTTCCGAGATGAAAGAGCAACAGAAGCATACAAAGGTGGAGCGTCTGTGCTTGCAAAAGCAATGGAGATTGTGTCAGAACTGGTTCGGAATCGTAAAATCAGCGGAATCTGTATTTCTACAGCAGGGATGGTGGATACCGAAAAAGGTGAAATCTTTTATTCGGCACCATTGATTCCTGATTATGCAGGAACCAGATTCAAAGAAACCATGGAAAAAGAATATGGAATTCCATGTGAAGTGGAGAATGATGTGAACTGCGCGGGGCTTGCCGAGTATATGTCGGGTGCTGCAAAAGGAAGCCGTATTGCACTTGTTCTGACGGTTGGAACAGGAATCGGCGGATGCTTTGTGGCGGACGGCAAAGTGTTTCATGGGTTCAGCAACAGTGCCTGTGAAGTGGGCTATATGCATATGGAAGACAGTGACTTTCAGACACTCGGTGCAGCAAGTATTCTGACAAAAAAAGTGGCTAAGTGGAAGCAGGAGCCGGAAGAACAATGGAACGGATATCGCATTTTCGAAGAGGCAAAACGCGGAGATGAGATCTGTAATCGTGCAATCGATGAGATGACGGATGTCCTGGGAAAAGGAATCGCGAATATCTGTTACGTGATCAATCCGGAAGTTGTTGTGCTGGGTGGAGGAATCATGGCGCAGGAACAGTTCCTGAGAGAAAAGATTGAGTCTGCGATGAGCAGATATCTGGTTCCAAGTATTGCCGCAAACACAAGACTTGCATTTGCACAGCATAAAAATGACGCGGGAATGCTGGGGGCGTTTTATCATTTTATGGGATGCCGGGCAGAAAGACAGGAATAGAAAAGAATGGAATATTATGTAAAATCCGTAGTACCGATTATCGAATCCAATTATGACAAATTTACGACGGTGGAAAAAAATATTGCAGATTTCTTCATACAAAATCGTAAAAAAGTAGATTTTTCTGCAAAAGCGGTGGCAGAAAAACTGTTTGTATCGGAGGCTTCATTATCCAGATTCGCAAAAAAATGCGGATATCGGGGATATCGGGAATTTGTCTATCAGTATGAAGAGACGTTTGTAGAAAAGCAGGAGTCAATCACAGGAAATACCAGGATGGTTTTAAATGCATATCAGGAGCTTTTGAACAAGACATACAGTCTGGTAGACGAAGTTCAGATTGCAAGGATCAACAGATATCTGAATCAGGCAGAACGGGTATTTGTGTGTGGAAAAGGAAGTTCCGGACTTGCGGCAAGTGAGATGGAGATTCGATTCATGCGAATCGGTGTAGACATAGATTCTGTTCTTGACACGGATCTGATTCGGATGCAGGCGGTATTTCAGGATAAACGGAGTCTGGTGTTCGGAATCAGTATCAGCGGAGAGAAAGAAGAGATTCTTTTCTTGCTGAAAGAGGCACATCGAAGAGGTTCCAAGACAGTGCTTCTTACGGCCAATAATAAAGAAGAATATGAAAAGTTCTGCACGGAAGTGATTCTTTTGCCTTCGCTCCGACATCTGAATCATGGAAATGTGATATCACCACAGTTTCCGATACTGATCATGCTGGATATTATATACTCTTATTATGTAGAACAGGATAAATATAAAAAAGAAATACTGCATGACAATACACTGCGGGCACTGGAAGAAGGTACTCGGAAAAGGCGTCGTGTAATAGATCGGACAATGGAAGATCTTTTATAAATCATTTATCGGGAGGGAAAAAGATGCTCATTAAAAATGTGAAAGTGTACACAGAAGACTGGAGATTTGAAGAGGGAGAAATTGTCATTCGAGACGGTGTTTTTGAACGGGTGAACTTCAAAACAGACAAAGAAGAAGTAGAAGAAAATGGAAAAAATGTGCCAGATGGGGCAGAGGATGTCATAGTGGACGGAGAAGGCTGCTTTGCGATTCCCGGACTGATTGATCTTCATTTTCACGGGTGTATGGGGGACGATTTCTGTGATGGAACAAAAGAAGCCATCGAAAGAATTGCTGCATATGAAGCATCGATTGGTGTCACTGCAATCGCTCCGGCGACCATGACACTTCCTGTGGAAGAATTGGTAGACATATTGAAAGTTGCCGCAGAATATAAACAAGAAGCGACAAAGGGCGCTGATTTGATCGGTATTAATATGGAAGGACCATTTATCAGTCCGGCAAAGAAAGGGGCACAGGATGAGAGAAATATCATTCCGTGCGACGCAGAAGTGTGCCGGCGGTTTCTGGATGCTTCCGAAGGACTGGTCAAATTCGTTGGAATTGCACCAGAAGAGAGCAGAAGTTCAATCGCGTTTATTGAGCAGATGAAGGAGAAAGTTAATATATCTCTGGCGCATACCAATGCTGACTATGATACAGCAAAAGCAGCATTTGATGCAGGAGCAAACCACGCAGTTCATCTTTATAATGCCATGCCGGTATTCACACACCGGGCTCCCGGAGTTGTGGGGGCTGTTGCCGACTGCGAGCATGTGATGGCAGAGATCATCTGTGATGGTGTGCATATTCATCCTGCTGCGGTCAGAGCAACCTTCCGGATGATGGGAGAAGAACGCATGATTCTGGTCAGCGACAGTATGCGGGCAACCGGAATGCCTGACGGACAATACACACTTGGGGGGCTGGATGTAAATGTGGTCGGCAATCGTGCAACACTTGTGTCTGATGGGGCTCTGGCCGGGTCGGCGACAAACCTTATGGATTGTATGAGAACGGCAGTCAAAAAGATGGGAATTCCATTCGAGACAGCTGTCGCGTGCGCAACAATGAATCCTGCAAAGAGCTTGGGCGAATATGATAATTATGGCTCCATCACAAAAGGTAAAAAAGCAAATGTGGTGTTGCTTGACGATGAATTGAATTTAAAAATGGTAATCAAAGACGGGGAAATGTTATAAATTCAAAGGGGACGGAGGATTTTTAAAAATCCTCCGTCCCCTTTGAATGCAATTATCACCAGAGAAATCCACAACAAATGTCCACAATCTTTGGATAACTTTCATTTTAGGAGGGTGTATGAGAATTGTTTTTTTAGGTGACAGTATTACGGATGCGAATCATATCTTTTTAAATAATGGTTTGGGAAATGGGTACGTTTATCAGATTTCGGAAAGGCTGAAAAAACAGAGACAGGATTACACTGTTCTGAATCGAGGTCATGACGGTGCGACAGTTCATAGTATCAGAAGAACCCTTGTGTCAGACTGTTTCATGAAGAGACCTGATATTGTCAGCATTTTGACAGGATGCAATGATGCGGGAATCGTGATGAATACGGGAAAGACATTGGAAAAACAAGAGTTTGCGGAAAATTATGAGAAGATTTTAGAGGAGATAAAACAAGAAACGAATGCACAGATTATATGTGTTGGTCCGTTTATCTTTCCGGAGCCTCTGGAATACAAAAACTGGTTTCAGGTCATCGATGAAGCAGAGAGAATACAGGCTGATGTGGCAAAGAGACAACAGGTGAAATATCTACCGCTGCAGAAGAAGATGCAGAAATATGGAGAATTATATGGTTATTCGGCAATTACAACAGATGGGATCCATCTGACAGATATAGGAAGTGAATTGTTGGCCGAAGAATGGATTAAAACAGCGAGCCAGATAATCGTATAGATGTGTAAAATGTGGAAAACACAGTGGGATTGCGTGGATAAACTCACGGGAATACGTGGATAAACTCGCGGGAATGCGGCACGTTAAAGTGATAAAGGAGGGACGGGGGATTTTTAAAAATCCCCCGTCCCTCCTTGACAAAGTTCTGCAAATACGGTACTCTTTTGTTTGTGAATATGTTTTGATATGTAAAAGGCTTTGAAAAGAAGAAGTAATGATCTTTACACCCATACAGAAAGTTGCCGGCGGATGAGAGGCGCATGAAGGAATAGATCATGAATACATCTTGGAGCCGCACACCGAAGACGGATGTCTGCATCTGCAGGATGTTATCTGCCGCAGATGGATATCGCTGTTGAGTAGGCTGTGACGTAGGGCACACGTTACTGTGCGCGGGTTTGTGAATACGCAGACTTAGTGAGGCTTGCAGTGTAAACTGTTGGCGAAGCAAGGTGGTACCACGGGTAATTTCCGTCCTTATCGTATGATAGGGGCGTTTTTTTGTGCTTTATTTTATTTTGCTTGAGAGGTATGTATGAAAAAAGAGAAAAAGCCAAACATGGAAAAACAGAAGATTATTGAAAATTACGAAAGGCAAAAGCAGCAATATATGGAAGCCGGATATGAAGAACGGCAGGAAACGATTTCGATATTGAGGGCTAATGTCATGGCATTTGTGACAGCCGGACCGTTTGTGGTACTGGGGTTGATCCTGTGGTTTTGTATCAGCCCCCTGGCGAAAGAAGGAACTTTTGTACTGGGGAACCAGGCAGTATACTTCTGTTGTCACTGAGTCTTTTTAATATCCTTGCTGCCGGTGGCGATACGACAATCGCCTGCATGTTGTTACGGTATTTTAAGTACGGCAAATGCTGCTATATCCTGGATCATCCGGCGGACTGCGGTTTTGTTGCCTTTGTAAAACAGAATGAATGAAGCAATAAGAAAAGGAGAAATATGATATGGGAATTTATGAAGAACTGATTGCGCGTGGATTGATCGCGCAGGTAACAGATGAAGATGACATCAGAGAGCTGGTTAATAATGGAAAGGCTACGTTTTATATCGGTTTCGACCCGACGGCTGACAGTCTTCATGTAGGACACTTCATGGCGCTCTGCCTGATGAAACGTCTGCAGCAAGCAGGAAATAAACCGATTGCACTGATCGGCGGAGGTACTGCAATGATCGGTGATCCATCCGGAAGAACGGATATGCGTCAGATGATGACGAAAGAAACGATTCAGCATAACTGTGACTGCTTTAAGGAGCAGATGAGCCGTTTCATTGATTTCTCAGAAGGAAAAGCTTTGATGGTAAACAATGCTGACTGGCTTCTGGATCTGAATTATGTAGATGTTCTCCGTGAAGTGGGTGCACACTTTTCTGTAAACCGTATGCTTGCTGCTGAATGTTATAAGCAGAGAATGGAGAGAGGATTAAGTTTCCTTGAATTCAATTACATGATCATGCAGAGCTATGATTTCTATATGTTATTCCAGAAATATGGATGTAACATGCAGTTTGGCGGGGATGATCAGTGGAGCAACATGCTTGGCGGAACGGAACTGATTCGTCGTAAGCTGGGAAAAAATGCATGTGCGATGACGATCACGCTGCTTCTGAATTCAGAAGGCAAGAAGATGGGCAAGACCCAGAGCGGAGCTGTATGGCTGGATCCTAATAAAACTTCTCCGTTTGAATTCTACCAGTACTGGAGAAATGTTGCGGATGCTGATGTTTTGAAATGTATCCGTATGCTGACATTCCTTCCACTGGAAGAGATTGATAAGATGGATTCCTGGGAAGGTGCTCAATTAAATACAGCAAAAGAGATTCTGGCATTTGAGCTGACCAAGCTGGTACATGGAGAAGAAGAAGCACAGAAAGCTCAGGAAGCTGCAAAAGCACTTTTCAGTAAAGGCGCAGCAGCAGACATGCCAAAGACAGAGCTTACGCAGGAAGATCTGACAGATGGTAATATTGATATTCTTACCATGCTTGTAAAGGCAGGAATGACGGCTTCCAAGTCAGAAGCCCGCAGAGCTGTACAGCAGGGTGGTGTAACTGTAGATGGAGAAAAGATCACAGATATCTACCATACATTTGCCGGAGAAGCGCTGGATGGAGAAGGTATCGTTCTGAAAAAAGGAAAGAAAAATTTCAGGAAAATCGTGATGCAGTAATTGCCGGTGAGGCAGACAGATGAGGAAAGAGAAAGATGTATTGCAGTAAATGTGGCACCCAAAATAAGGACGCAGCCCGCTTTTGTAAAAACTGTGGAGAGCCGCTGGATGTCCCGGTGGTCTCACAGCCGGTGAAAAACGCAGCTTCTGCCGGAGAAGAAGGTTTGGAAAAATCAGGAAGACAGGCAGGGGAAGTGCCCGGGAAAAAAGCATCCGGTATCAACCGGAGTAATATAAAATGGATCTGCATAGCAGTCGGAATTCTGATAATTGCTGCTGTCATAGCGTTCGGTTTTATGTCGAAGGATAAAAAAGAGAAGGAAAGATATGATAATTATCTTAGTTCTGCGGATAAATATCTGGAAGAAATGGATTATGAAAATGCAGAAGATGCCTATCTGAATGCGATTAAGATTGATCCGAAAAAGGAAGAACCGTATCTGGGACTGGCAGATCTGTATGCACTGCAGGGAGATTATAAAAAGGCAGATAAGATCCTGTTAAAAGCAGAAGAGGTAATCTATGGGAATACAGATGACGAATCTACTGGAGATACCGTATCCGAGTGGTCCGAACTCAGTGAAAAGAGGCAGGAACTTGCGGATAAGGCTGCTGCCCGGGCGTATTATGATCTGCTGATGGAATACCAGGATACTTACGGAAGTGCAAGGAAAGTTACCATAGATACTTACTGGAAATATCTTGAGGGGCTTGCATTTGCGAAACTTGTTGATTTTGATGGAGACGGACGGGATGAACTGGTGGTCGCTTATGCTGATCCTGCAAAAAAACTGGACTTTATTGCACGTTATTCGATTGAAGTATGGCAGTACCAAGATTATGAATTGCAGAATCTGTTCTCCGGGGAAGGATATGGAAATGATGGTGCAACAACGACTCTTTATATCACCAGTGTGGAAGATCAATATTATCTGATCGAGGGTTCAGCAGATGGTTTCGAATATGATTATTTCTGGGGCTTTCAGGATGGTGATTTCAAACAGGTGCGTTCCCTGGAGATTGATTACGGAATGTATCCGGATATCAATGCAAAAATTGACGGTGAGATGGTGTCGGAAGAAGACTTCAATGCAGAGCAGGGAAAATGGTGGGCGAACTGTCGGACATATGGCCTGTCCAGAGTTGAAGAAGATGAGGATGTAAGCCTTGCTGAATTACAGAATACACTGAACATATTACGAGAGATTCTGGGGATTCAGGATGCCGATCAGGAAACTGCAAAAAAACAGGCTGAAGATAAAGTAAAAGATATTACGCCGGAAGAGATGGCGATCAATATTACAGATCATTATAATGATCTGACAGATAACGATGGAACGTATGTGACATTTATGGAAGAATCTGTAGAGAGTGATCTTGAATACCAGGTATGTCTTCGTTATCAGATGTCAGATGAAGAAGCAGAGAAGATTCTGGCAAATGGCGGTACACCTTCCGCAAATAAGCTGGTTGGAATGGTCACTGTCAATAAGGTTACCGGGGAGGTAACAACGGACTGGGGAGACACATGGAATATGTGGTGAAAGGAATAAGATAGTTGATACTGTGAAAGAATGTGCCTGCATCCGGAACAGTGAAAAGATATGCCGTACAGGGGGGGGAGAATTGCCATCCTGTACGGCATTTGCCTTTTGATACAACTGAAGGGGTTTCAATTGACAAGCTTTCAGAAAGTGCTACAATAAAAAATGGTATTTTTTGTTGTTTTCGAGATAAAAAGGAAATGAAGAGGGATAGAAGAATATGTATTGTGGAAATTGTGGAACACAGAATAAGGATGGCGCAAGATTCTGCAAGGAATGTGGGGAGCCTTTGCAGGCACCGGAGATGTCTCGGTTTCAGACACAGGCACCTGGAGGAGGAACTTCTGGCGCAGTGAAAAAGACTGAGAGAAAAAAATGGATCCTGGCAGCGGCAGGGGTGCTTGTTTTGGCTGTAATCGTAGCGGGGAGTCTCAGCTTTAAGAATAAGCAGGAAAAGAAAAAATATGACAACTATATGACCCAGGCGGAAAAATATATGGAAGATATGGATTATGAAAAAGCCAAAGATTCCTATCTGCGGGCATTGGCAATAGATCCGAAAGAAAAAGATGCATATCTGGGTCTTTATGACCTGTATGTTACACAGGGGGATTTTGACAGAGCAGAAGACATATTAAGGGAAGCGCAGAAGAATGTTCCGGGAGTATCAAAAGGAGAGTACGAGAAAGAAGAAGCCAATAATGGCAGTAATACCGTAGAGGAAAGTGATGAGGTAAATCAGCTGCTGAACAGTGGAGTAGAATTTGAATGGGTGATGAAACCGAGAATAGAAGCTGAAAGTATCTACTATGTGTCAAGTGCGGATTACGAAGAGAACTCAATCAATGATATACAGAGGCAGAAGATGTCACCCTATGCGGTTATAGAGACAGAAGAGGGGCTGGGCCTGATCGATATGGAAGGTAATCCGGTGACAGAGATGATATATTCCGATATCTATACCGTATGGACAGATTCGGAAGATCAGTACATGCTGACACGCAGTGAGCCGCAGTATGAAGCAGAATGGGACTGTGACTGGGAGATGTACTGCCTTCAGAATGGCGAGGTCGTTCCTGCTATGTTCGGAGATGGGGGTATGCCGTTCAGTTACTATATTTATCGAAATGAACTCCATAATACGATCGAAGATGCTGAATGGGATATGGAGCTCAAATACAGTGTTCCTCAAGATGCAATTCCGATTCAGAAGCTGGATCGGTTGTTGGGAGTGTATGAGTATGATTACAGCTGGCCGTTGGATGAAGATGCTCCATTTGCAGTATATGCAGATGGAAAACTGGTTACGGATTTTATATATGATGCATGTGGTTCCTGCGCAGCAGGACTGCTCGCAGTTCAGAAAGATGGAAAATGGGGCTATATCAATGAACAGGGAGAAGAAGTCATTCCGGTTGAGTATGACGCCTCATGGAAAAAATATACGCCGCTTATGAATGCTGCAGGATCCGACAAATATCAGGAATTCTGTTATGCGGCTTCCGATGGCTATGTTGTTCTCTGTAAGGACGATGTATGGGAACTTCGGGACGTGTCGGGAAATATTGCAATTCGTCCGGGAATGTTTGAGGAGATATGTCCGGTCTATGAGAATAAGTGCTGGGTAAAAAAGAATGGAAAATGGGGTATCATTGAATTACAGACGAAAGACTCCAAAGAAGATCAGACAGAAAATGAGAAGGTGACAGCCCAGGAATACCAGGATATCTATGGACCGATTCTGGATCAGATATTGGAAGAATATGGAGAATATAATGGATATTATCTGTATGATATTGATAAAGATGGCGTAAAGGAGCTTCTGGCACAGGAAGGTGACTGTGAGGCGGCTTATATGTATCAGATCTATACCATTAAGGATCATGCATGTGTCTATCTGGGAGAGATTACAGGAGGGCATTCGATGTTTTATGCAGATGAAAGTGGAGGAAAAGAATCATACATTATCCGACATTGTGCACAAATGGGACATGAACAGTTATATCATGTCAGCATACAGAACGGTAGCGTAACTGAGGAAGAGATATCTGAGAGGGATCTGGAAAGTTATGATGATGAATATTATTCAAATCCATATCCACTGGAATATACATATGTAACGGATCGGACGTCGTTACAGTAAGGAAGAGAAGATGAGCGAGAGAAGATTAACTATTATTGATACCGGAAGCCGCTTAACAGAAGTAAATCTGGATGCGTACGGAAAACAGGAACTGAAGATCGGAAGAAATAAAGAACGATGTGATATTGTGATTCCGGATGAGATCATATCCGGATTACATGGCATATTCCGATTGCAGGGCGAACAGATCTATTATATGGATCAGGATAGCAGTAATGGGACTTTTGTCGGTAATTCAGGACAAAAGAGACTTCTGGATGCAAAAGCGGGATATGTGGAACTGTATGACAAGTCCGTGCTTCGCATCGGCAATATTCACGCGCCGGATAAAATGGTCCTGCTGCTGCTCCAGGTGGTAGCAGAGGATGAAGTGTGGAAAACAAAATCGCTGGATCGTGCAAGCATTACGATCGGACGTTCCAGAGAGAACCAGATTGTACTAAGGCATCCCGGAATTTCAAAGGTGCATTGTGAGATCCGGAATCAGAACGGCTGCTTTGTATTGTATGATTGTGACAGTGCCAATGGAACGATGCTCAATGGGGATAACGTATCCGAGCCGGTAATATTGAAGGATAAGGATCTGATACAGATTCTGGATTTCCAGCTGTTCTTTTCCAATGAATGCATATATTATAAGAGTGTTGAAAAAGGTATTTCGCTGCGTGCAGAAGGAATCAATAAGTATGTAGGTTCAAAGAATAAGAGAAAACAGATACTGAGAAATGTCAGCTGTGAGATCCGTCCAAATGAGTTCGTTGCGATTATTGGTGGTTCCGGAGCAGGAAAGACGACACTGATGAATGCAATCAGTGGTTTTGAACCGGATTTTGAAGGAAAGGTATATTGTAATGGAATTGATCTGATCGAACAGTTCCAGAATCTCAAGAATATTATTGGTTTTGTACCGCAGCAGGATATTATCTATGAGAACCTGACACTTCACAGAATGCTGTATTATACAGCGAAGATGAAGATGCCGAAAGATACACAGCCACAGGAGATCACGCAGAGAATTCAGGAAGTCCTTGAGATGGTGGATCTAAAGGCGCATCAGAATACTTTCATCCGAAAGCTGTCAGGAGGACAGAAAAAGAGAGCAAGTATTGCGGTGGAACTTCTGGCAGATCCGAAGCTGTTCTTTCTTGATGAGCCAACCTCCGGTCTGGATCCGGGAACAGAGAAGAATCTGATGATTACGTTGAGCAAGCTTGCAAAGACACAGAATAAAACCATTATTATGGTTACACATACAACGCAGAATCTGCATCTGTGTGACAAAGTAATCTTTATGGGACCGGGCGGAAGATTATGCTTCTGTGGCAATGTAGAAGCCGCAAAGGAATTCTATGGAACGGATGATCTGGTAAATATATATAATATGATTGCGGAGAATCCGGAGAGATGGGCGGAAAAATATGCAGTATACAGTAGTAATACTGGAATCAGAAAACGTTCCTCAGGAAGAACAGATCTGGTAAAACCTAGAAAAGAATCTGCCTTTCGGCAATTCCTGATCCTGACGCAGCGATATGCGGAATTGATGATCAATGATAAGCCACGTCTGTTTCTTCTGTTGGTACAACCATTGTTGATTGCGATTCTTCTGAACATTGTGGCGGATAATAAAGTATTTAAGATATATGAAAGCACGAAGTCCATGCTGTTTGCTCTGAGCTGTTCGGGAATCTGGATCGGACTGTTTGATGCGATCCAGGAGATCTGCAAAGAAAGAGTCATCCTGAAACGAGAGTATATGGCGAACCTGAAGCTGCCTGGATATATATTCTCCAAGTTTGTTCTTCAGGCAGTGTTGGGGCTGATACAGACAATGATCCTGACACTGGTATTCCTGGGGCTGATAGGAAAGGATAAGCAGGGAATCTTTCTGGATCATTTTGCGCCGGAGATACTCCTGACTATGTGGCTTACGATTCTTGCTTCTATCACGATGGGATTTGTAATATCATCCATGGTAAAAACCGGCGATAAAGCTATGGCGGCTGCTCCGTTTGTGCTGATCGTTCAGCTGCTTTTCAGCGGAATCCTCTTCACCTTAAAAGGAGCAGGAGAGATCATTTCCTACTGTACCGTGAGCCGATGGTCCGTAGAAGCACTGGGAAGTATTGCCAAATTAAACAGACTGGACCTGAAGCTGCAGAAAGATTTTCCGATGCTGGAACATGAAGCAGAAAGCTTTTTCAAAGCATCAAAGATGCATGTGGCACAGTCATGGATGATTCTGGCAGGAATGACCATACTACTGCTGATCGTAAGTATGCTGTTATTAAGAAATATTTCGAAAGACCGCAGGTAGAAAGGAAGAGAGAATGGTAGATTATTTAGAAGGCTGGAAGGATCTGTATGAGGTACAGATCCCTTTGGTGGAACATCCGGGATTTAAAGAAGATATTCTGATTCGAAAAAAAATAGATCCGATTGAGCCGGAAGAACCTGCGATACAGGAGGTATATACGGGAGAAGAGCCTACATCCGTTCGTCAGGATGCCGGAGAGTATATGGGAGAAGACCCTACAGTTCTTCTGGACCAGCTGCGGACATGTCATGTTTATATCAGACGATTGAGTGAGACATCGAATTATGAGATTACAAAGAGCCCGTTTGTGATTGGAAAAGCTGCAGATTGTGATTATGTGATCCGGGACAATACGACTGTCAGCAGACATCACGCACAGATTCTGACAACAGAGGAAGGATATATGATCAAGGACCTGGAGTCGTTAAATCATACCTATATAGATCAGAATCAGATAACCGGTCCGGAAAGGCTGGCAGATGGCATGGTGTTTCAGATATCTGATGTGGAATTTCAATTTATTGTGGAGATGAAGTAGGATCATGATGGAGACAATATCAGATACATATGTGATACTGGAAAAGCTTGGAGAAGGAAGCGGCGGTATCGTATACAAAGCGTATCATAAGAGGCTGGAAAAAGAAGTGGTCATAAAAAGGCTGCGAAAAAAAAGTGTGAATATGGAGATCAACCGTCAGGAGGTAGATATTCTGAAGAATCTTCATCATACATATCTTCCGCAGGTTCTGGATTTCCTGAGTGTAGACGGAGAGATCTATACAGTGATGAGCTATATCCCGGGAAAATCTTTCAAGCAGTTGATGGAAGAAAAATACCCATTTACACAGAATGAGCTGATCCGTTGGGGAATGCAGCTGTGCAGTGCGTTGAATTATCTGCATAATCAGAATCCTCCGATTATTCACGGAGATATCAAACCGGCGAACATCATGCTGACACCGGATGGCAATATCTGTCTGATAGATTTTAATATCTCTTTTTATCTGGATGGAACGACAATCCTTGGATATACAGATGGATACACTTCTCCGGAGCAGTATATTATTGCGCTGGATCAGGAGTCGGCTTCCAGCCTGTCCAATTATACAAGTATTAATGAAAAAAGCGATATATACAGTGTCGGTGCTACATTTTACCATCTGGTGACGGGAAAGAAAGCCGGAAATTATCGGGAACGCCCGGATGTCTCTGCTCTTGAAGGTAAGGTTAGTGAACCATTTGCAGGTATTATTCTGAAGGCGATGCAGATTGATCCGGATGACCGGTTTCAGAGTGCATTTGAGATGTTTCAGGCGCTCCAGGGAGTTACCAGAAAGGATCAGAGATATCAGGCGCTTCTGAAAAGGCAGGTGGCAATCCGGATGGGACTTGTGGGACTGATGGCAGGATTTATTGTGCTTGGAGGATACGGAATTCATAATATAAAACTGGAAAAAGTTGAAAAATATAATTCGTTGATCGATAAGCAGACGGAATATCGTGAGAATTGTGATTATGAGAAAGAAGAAAAGATCTATCAGGAAGCAATAAAGGTGATGCCTTCTGCTCTGGAAAGCTATTATCAGAATGCGCGCGCTCTGTATGAACAGCAGAAGTATGAGGAATGCCTTGAATTTATTGATTATGACATTCTGGAAAATGAAAAGCTGGATATGCGGGATGAGCGAGGCGCAGATATCTACCATCTGAAAGCGGAATGCTGCATGCAGCTGGAAAAGTATGAAGATGCTGTGAGTGCCTTTGATCAGGTGTTTCAGTATGGCGGATATAATTGTGAATACTACAGAGATTACGCAATTGCACTGGCATATGATGCAGATACTTCCAAAGCACAGGAAGTGCTGGATGAGGCAATTGATCATGGGCTTGAGGAAGACTCCATCTATTATACAAAAGGCGAGATCGAAAAATCCACAAGACAGCTGGATTCTGCAGCGGAAGAATTCCGTAAGTGTATTGAGATATCGGACAATGATGAGCTGAAGGCAAGAGCGTATGTTATGCTCAGCAAGATCTATGAAGAACAGAACCTTCGAACGAAAGAAAGGGAGATATTAGAAGAGGCAAGAAAGAATGTTTCCATCGATCATCAGATGCTGATTCTGGAACGTCTGATACAGGTAGATATTGACCTTGCAGAAAATTCCGCTGACAGACAATACCGCGACGAGGCAATTGATGTGTTGCAGGAGGTGATCGAACAGGGATGGGATACCTATGATACATATAATAATCTCGTGATCCTGAATGAAAAACAGGGGTATCTGGATAATGCCAGAAGTGCGCTGGCAAAGATGGAGAAGCTGTTTGGAGAAGATTATAATATCTACAAGCGATATGCGTTTCTGGAAATTGATATACAGGCATTAAAAAATAATTCGCAGAGAGATTATCGTACATTTGAAAAGTATTATCAGAAAGCAGTGAGTATGTATCAGAGCCAGATGAAGGATAATAATACCGATGCAGAGATGGGACTTCTGGATAATGTATATCAGCAGGTGAAGGCAGGAGGTTGGCTGTAATGGGAATGATACTTGTAGGAATCAGTGTACTTGGAATTGTGGGATGTTGTGTGGCACTTCTGATGACCGGACGGATATTTAAAAAGCAAAAAGAGCAGTTGTTGGAAGAGATTGAGAAAGAATAGCAGGGAGGAACAGATGAAGAAAATATTGAAATACGTAATTGCAGTGGTGATGTTCTTAACTGTAGGAATCGGATTCATGCCGATCCTGTCACTTGGTGTTGTGGAACTATCGGTAGCTGATATTATTAAAATCGGATTCGGCGGCAGATCGGATGGATCGATTGTCGAGGAAGTACAGACACTACTCAGAGAATATGTAAGTGATTATTCTTATTATCTGCTGATATTGATGCTTGGTATCCTGTTCGCCGCAGCCATGACGGCGGCATTGTCCAATAAAAATGCGTATCTGGCATCGCTGATCTGTCAAGTGGTTATCAATCTGTTTGCCGGTATTATGTTTTTCCAGATGACGGATAAAATCAGATCTATCAGGGATGTGATTGACTTTTTTGGAATGGGAGATTACATCTATGTAATCAGTACTCCGGCGATCGTATGGGTGGTTGTATACGTGATTATTTTATTCCTGACATCATATGGAATTCTTCTGAAGGAGGAGGATACGGCTCAGGTTCCGGGAGATATAATTGAGGAAAGTTTTCACCATGTACGTAATCCAAGGGAAAATACGCCACAGCAAAAGAGCAAAGAGCAGATGTATCTGGATCGCATTCAGGAACTGGAGGCACAGAAATCCAGGAAACCGAAGCGACAGGTTATGATTGATAAGGTTCCGGAAAATCATATGAGAGAAGAGGATACCGTTGCAGATACGGCAAGGCTGGTAATGCCCGGCAAAGTTCCAAAAGCAGCAGAAAAAACCAATCAGGATTTTCAGGGGGCTATCGTTGGGAAAAGCGGTATATATCATTCAAAAGCATATATGATGAAGGATCGCATTCCGGTATATTTCTGTGGGCATAAACAGCCGTTTGTTACAACAAGAAGTACAGGCGGAGAAGGTCTGGCGAAGGTATATTATGTTGCAGAATATCAGGAATATTGTGTAATACCGATGGGGATGAAAAAAGTATTTCTGGAAAGCGGACAGCCTTTGGGAGCAACACGTGAGTATTATCTGCCAAGAGGTACAGAGATATATCTGGAAGATAATAGATTCCGGTTTTTACTGGCATAAGCATAGGAGGTATACAATATGAGTAACGATGATAAAACTGTATTTGTCAATTATGACAAAATAATTTCAAATTCAACGCTGGATCAGGCGTATATGGAACTTGGAAAAGCATATTATGAGGGCAAATTTGAAGATCCATTGCCACAGCTTCTTCCACTTTTTGATAAGATCACGAGAATCAAAAAAGAAGAAGGGGGCGACTATATCGTGTGCCCGGAATGTGGAAAACAATTAAGTAAGACTGCTGCTTTTTGCGGACAGTGCGGCTGCAGGATAAGATAGAAAGATAAAGGAGGTAATATGATATGGCATTTCAGGAAATTGCAATTGAAAGCCTTGTGTGTAATCCATTTACGAAAATATCTAAGGAATGGATGCTGATCACGGCAGGAGATGAGAAAAAGAGTAATACCATGACGGCAAGCTGGGGAGGACTCGGGATTATGTGGGGCAAAAATATTGCCACTGTCTATATCCGTCCGCAGCGGTATACGAAGGAATTCGTAGATGCAAATGGTACCTTTACAATCTCATTTCTCTCAGAGGAATACAGAAAAGCATTGAATGTATGTGGTACGGTGTCAGGAAAAGATGTAGAAGATAAATGGCAGGAAGCAGGTCTTCATCCATATCCGGTCGATGGTACCGCAGCTGTGAAAGAGGCAGATCTGGTGCTGGTATGTAAGACACAATATCATCAGGAAATGAAGCCGGAGTGTTTTGATGTGACTGAGAACGATGAAAAATGGTATCCACAGAAAGATTACCATACGATGTATATGGCAGAGATCGTAAAAGTATTGAAAAAATGTGAATAAAAAAGGACTGTTGTAAAATATAGATGTATATTCAGAATGAAAATGCTATATTTTGCAGCAGTCTCTTTTTTATTCGTATCTTCTATCGACACTTCAGGTACTGTACACTGTATGGAGGAAGTTCCAGCTGACCGGTCATATGAACTTCTTTGTCGGTCAGAAGGTCAATGGAAGTCCCGTTCAGGTCCTGATGATATGCGGTGTATGGAGCATCGGATGCATTGACTGCTACCAGAACACGTTCTTGTACAGAAGCGCGTTCGAAGATCAGCTGATGATTCTGAATGACTACATTTTTATAAGAACCATTGCAAAGGGCGTCACTGTGCCAGCGAAGTGCAATGAGCTTTTTGATATATTCGGTCAGGTCATTCGGCTTTGGTTCGTCAAAGCATGGCCTTAATGCATAGTCATTATCCGGTGCTTTTTCGCCCGTCTCTCCCCATTCGCTTCCGTAATACAGACAGGGGATACCCGGCATTCCAAGCAGAAGTCCGTAGGCAAGAGGAATATGTCTCTTGTTGGTCAATATACTGGAAAGTCTTGTGACATCGTGATTATCAGCAAATGTCATCAGATGCTTGCCACGGTAAATACACCACTGGTCGCTGCCAAATTGTCTGTGCAGAGAATGTGCGATCTCAAACAGATTCATGGAATTGAAGCTTGAGAATAATCCTTTGTAGCATTCGTAATTGGTACAGCTGTGAAGCATCTCATCGTTAACGATCTGATTGTAATCGCCAAACAGAACTTCTCCGATCAATGCGAACTCCGGCTTTAATTCCTGCGTAAAGGAGCGGAGACGACGCATAAAGTCCCGGTCCAGACAGTAGGCAACGTCCAGCCGTAGTCCATCAATGTCAAAAGTATCCATCCAGAATTTTACGCAGTCCAGGAGATAATCAACGACGGCTGGATTCTGAAGGTTCAGTTTTACAAGTTCATAATGCCCTTCCCAGCCTTCATACCAGAAACCGTCATCATAGGCACTGTTGCCGTCAAAATTAATACAGAACCAGTCTTTGTATGGGGAATCCCATTTTTTCTCCTGTACATCTTTAAAAGCCCAGAAACCACGTCCGACATGATTGAATACACCATCCAGAACAATCTTAATTCCATGTGCATGAAGATCCTGACACACTTCCTTAAAATCATCATTGGTTCCCAGACGAACATCTATCTTTCTGAAATCTCTGGTGTCGTAACCATGGTTGTCAGATTCAAAGATTGGATTCAGAAGAATCGAATTAATTCCGAGGTCTTTCAGATAGTCGGACCAGTCCAGAAGCTTGCGGATGCGCGGAACACAATTCCCATCGTTGTGTGTAGGAGCACCGCAGAAACCAATTGGATAGATCTGATAAAAAACACTGTTATAAGCCCACATATTTTATGCCCTCGCTTTCTTGTATTTGTGATAGGTCAGGGCCACAATCAAAGTGACAGCCATTATTATATCAAAATTTTACAGATTATTCCATGTATATAGTTATTCAATTTTGTCGGGACGAATTTCCATTTCTTTTTTCTGGAAAATGATGTACCACAGGAACAGAAAGACTCCTTTAAAAATACTGGAAATTGTAATGCTCCACCAGATTCCGTTCAGCCCAAGAACTGTCCGCGTAAAAAAAAGTGCCAGTGGAATTCTTGCAGCAGTAAAAGATATGCTGATAACGGATGGTGGAATGGTCTTTCCATATCCGGAAAAGGCACCTGCGGTCGTGATCTCAACACTCATGAGCAATTGAGAGACACCAAGGATCATCAGGTAGTCAACTCCGAGAGGGAGGATGTCTGCCTCAGTAATAAAGATTCTGAAAATCGGTGCTGGAAAGAAAATCAGAAGTATCGTGCAGAAAATGCCCCACAGCAGTACGATTCCCATAGCTGACCAGTACCCGGACCGGATTCGGTCTTTTTTTCCGGCACCGTGGTTTTGCGCAATAAAAGAATTTACAGCTGCAGCAAATCCGTCTGCGGTCATCCAGGAGATGGATTCGATCTGAGATCCTACTTTTTGCACCGCAACAGCGGCGTCTCCGTAACCGGCTACCATTCTGGCAATGACCATGGAGATGCTGGTAAAAAGCATGTTCTGTATGGATGTCGGAAAACCGATCTTCAGGATGGATCCCATATAACGAAGGTTGGGAAGTTTGCATACATGCACATTGGGAAAAATGACCGTATCTTTTGCCGCATAATACAAAAACATCAGTGTAACAATGATCTGTGCGATAATAGTCGCAATAGCGGCTCCGGTTACCCCAAGTTCAGGGAACGGGCCGATTCCAAAGATCAGGAGCGGATCTAGAATAAGGTTCACGACCAGGCCTGCTGTGGTAGCAAGAAATGCCGCCCGGCTGTTGCCGATGGCGGTAAATATTCCGGTAAATGTCTGGTTCAGGAAAGAAAAGACTACAAGACCGCAGGTAATCATAAGGTACCGCCTGGCATCCGTGATGACTTGTACACTGTTTAATTGGAAAAATCCGATCAGGGGCGATGCAAAGACCGCGCAGATCAGACCGTATAAGATTCCGAAGAAAGCAGTAAGCTGCAGAGCATTGCCTGCATATTCAGAAGCCGCATCACTTTGACCAGACCCAAGAGAGTAACCGACATTTACCTGTCCACCCATTTTGGACAGGGCGGCAAGGCCGTTGGAAAGCCACATATACATTCCGGCAGCGCCTACAGAAGCAACGGCATTGCTTCCGATTCTTCCGATCCAGATCATATCAGTCAGGTTATAAGCCATCTGGATCAAAGAAGTTGCCATGATTGGAACGGCGAGTCTGGTTAAAGATGAAAGGACAGGATCTTCTGTCAGGTTAATTGTTTTCTGCATGATTATATCCCCCAAGAAAAAAACTTGCATTTTCGCAGAGATATTATATCATAGAAGAAAAAAAGAGAAAACCATGTTTGAAAAATTAAGAAAAATAGTTGACACGCGTGGATCCGTATAATAT
>NZ_JAFBIZ010000038.1 GCF_021531995.1 Faecalicatena contorta | reverse complement strand
GATAAATTCCACTTTATCGCTTTGAAATTTTAACTGAATAAGTATAGCACCAACCGCTGCTACATGGAAGCAAACACAACCATGCAACAGCGGTTTTTCTTTACCGTTTTTTCCTTTGACTGATAGGAGTTCCTGTTTTCTTTGATTTTTGTAGAATCCGAATGAGCCAGCGAAATTCTTCGTCTGACAGATTTTTATAGTTGATGCCGAGCTGCTTGCAGTAAAGGACAACCAGCTTTTCATCCCGACTGCCCTTGAAATTTTCAACCGCTTCCAAATTTTCTTTCAATTCATCGGCAACGGTGGTCTGGGGCGCACTCTCGCTGTCCTTTTTGTGGGCTTCCCGAATATCCCGGATAATGAGATTGAGGTCATCAAGAACCATGTGGCTGAAATATTCATCATCGCTGATATGGGCGGCTTGCAGCACTTTCAAATGCGGGTCGTCTTCGCCGGGGCGATACCGTTCAATGATTTCATGCCGGACAGTATCGACAAGGGCGTTGAGGTTTTGAATCTGCATGGTGGCAATCCCATCTACATAAATCTCAATGTCCGCAAGAAACTTGATAAAGTCCTTATGAGTGGCAAGCTCACAGAGCAGACGGTTGTTAATCCGACCGCCTTTCAGAAGTGCCACCATCTCATCATTCAAATGCAGCTCTGTTAGTGGCGTGTTGATCTGCTCCCGGTTCTCTGTCCGGCACAGCAGATAATCAACGGAAACCCCATAGAAGTCTGCCAGCGTGATAAGGTTGCCATGATTGATTTCCTTATAATCCTCTTTTTCATAACTGCCAAGAGCTGATTTGGAAATGCCCGTCAGCTCTGATAATTCTTCCAGATTTAAGCCTTTGTCCTTGCGGAGTTCCCAAAGGCGTTCCTGTATGCTTGTCGCTCCTTTCATGGGCGCACGCTCCTTTCCGGCGGTTTCATTACTGCCGCTTAACTGGATTATATCATACTTTCCGCAATCGTGGAAATTTCTGATTTTTACCCTTAATTCCTACTTTGTGGACATACGGCACAGGGCACAAAAATGTTCTATGATACAGGTAGTTCATCGATGGATTATTCCAATCGAATGACCAGCCTGTGTGGGATATGCTTCCCCGGCGATGTAGCGCCATGACTTTTGGCAGGGATATGGAGGAACCCTGACCGAAACGAGCGTACCAAAGGGAGCAATACGCCGCTGTGAGATTCAGGGGAGGAACGACACCGGGGAGAACTGGCGAACTGATACCGAAATGATACCGAAACACGACAATCTGATAGGGGGATAGTCTACCCTATTGCTGATACTTCTGGAGATTTTAGACGGCTCTATGACCGTAATTTTGCCGAAAATCGCCCCGAAACTATACACTAAAACGGGAGGAAACGCAATATGCCGAGAATGAGCAAAAAGAGGAAGCATGAGCTTTCTTTTTACCTCAATGACCGGGGGCGTGTCACTTACAACGAATTATGCCGGAAATGCAAGCATGGGTGCAAGCAGAGCTTCCGGGCGGTTGTGGTTGACTGCCCCCGTTATTTATCCAAAAGAGCAAAGAAAAAGGAGGAACACACCGAATGAATTTTGAATTTATGACGATAGGCACACCGTTGCCGCCCTGTATGCCCTTTCCCAGAGCGTTGACAGGATTTCCAGTCAGCAGCACCGCAAAGGTCATGTACTGCCGGATGTTGGACGCTATGCTATCCAACGGACAGGAGGACGAGAACGGAATCCTGTTTATCTGCTTCCCTGTCACAGCCATTGCCGCAGTCCTGTCCCGCAGCCCCATGACGGTCAAGCGTTCTCTGAATGAACTGGAAACCGCCGGACTGATCATGCGAGTGCGTCAGGGCGTTGGAGAACCAAACAGGATTTATGTGCTGATACCGGGAAAGGAGGACGCTGCCCTTGCCTGATACCTCAAAGCTGGAAAAGCTCAACCGAGAGTTGGAAAAGAGTGAAAAGAAACTGCGGAAAGCCATCAATGATGAAAAGGCATTGCAGCACCAGCTAAAGCAGCTTACCCGAAAAGAACGGACACACCGGCTCTGTACTCGTGGCGGTATGCTGGAAAGTTTTCTGCAAGAGCCGGAACGCCTGACAGATGATGATGTCATGCTGTTGTTGACACTCATTTTTCACAGGCAGGACACGCAGGAACTATTGAAGAAACTGCTGGAACGTGAGAAGCCGGAAACCCCTTAGTTTACTAAGGGCGCAATTATACACCACCCAAAGGTTGGTGCATTGCGTTCTCCGAAGGCTCCTTGCCGGAGGGCTGTGATTTTTCGCAGTCATGGTCTGCTCCAAATCATACAGGGGACGCTACGCTTCCCCTGCGCTGGCTACCGCCAGCTACCCTTTTGTGGACTTGTCATCTGGGGACACCTTGCGTTGCAAGCTGTTCCCAGCCGACAAGTTTCATAAAATATGCTATCTTTTCGATAGGCAATAAAGTATAATAAAGTCAGCAATAAATCGGAATTTTACGGTCAGTAAGGAATGCGTAAAGTTATATGATTGTATTATAAGCGATTTGTTAAATTTTTATAACCACTTGTATTTGCCTGCGATTTATGGTATAATATTTTGAAATTTAGAAAGAGGTGGGAAGATGATTAACTTTTCTTGCAAATAAAATCAAAATATGCGGTAGTGCTATACTTTGGCATTATTGTGTCTATTGCAAGAAAGTTATATGTCTATCTTACTCAATATAGTGCTGTTGCCACTTTTGCTTAGTGGTGTTATTTTATGCTATGACGAGCTGCAAGGATAAACTTTCTTGTGGCTCTTATTTTGTTTTGGAGGTGCTTTATGAATAGTGCAGAACAGATAGTTACACATGATTCACTCCGTATAGTGTCGGTTCCTTTTGGTGAAATCTATACGTAGTAAACATTCACCGAACCGACTTTGTATCGTATGACATGCAAAGGAGGATAATATTTATGTCAATGATTAAAATTGAAAACCTTACGTTTTCATATCCGACAAGTTATGATAATGTTTTTGAAAATGTCAGTTTCCAGGTTGATACCGATTGGAAGCTTGGTTTTGTGGGCAGAAACGGACGAGGTAAAACAACCTTTCTGAATCTTCTGCTTGGGAAATATGAGTATAGTGGAAAAATCCTATCATCCGTACAGTTTGATTATTTTCCTTATCCCGTTTCAGATAAGAATCGTATTACAGAGGATATATTGCAGGAGATTTGCCCACTTGCGGAAGAATGGGAACTTATGCGAGAACTTTCTTATCTTGATGTTGATGTCGATGTGCTTTGGCGACCTTTTGAAACACTTTCCAACGGAGAGCAGACAAAGGTTTTGATTGCCGCTCTTTTTCTTAATGAAGGGCATTTCCTACTGATTGATGAACCTACCAACCATTTGGATGCCAAAGCGAGAAAAAGTGTGGCGGCATATCTGAAAAAGAAAAAGGGATTCATCTTAGTTTCTCACGATCGTCGCTTTCTTGACGATTGTGTTGACTATATTCTATCGATTAACCGAGCGAATATCGAAGTGCAAAGAGGAAACTTTTCATCATGGATGTCAAATTTTGAGCGACAGCAAGAATTTGAACTGGCTCAGAACGAACGTTTGCAAAAGGACATCAGACGATTACAGCAGTCGGCAAAACGCGCTGCAGTATGGTCTGAACGTGTAGAAGCTTCCAAAATTGGGGCAGCAGATAAAGGTTATGTCGGTCATAAAGCCGCCAAAATGATGAAGCGTTCAAAATCTATAGAAGCGAGACAACAACAGACAATCGAACAAAAATCAGCATTGCTGAAAAATATGGAAACCGCAGAAGCCCTCAAGATACAACCGCTTAATTACCATACAGATTTGCTTGCATCATTATCGAATGTAGTAGTTTATTATGATGGCATTTCAGTTTGTGAACCCGTTTCGTTTGAAATAAGACAGGGAGAACGCATTGTGCTTGATGGAAAGAACGGCAGTGGCAAAAGTAGCCTGTTAAAGTTGGTAGTCGGGCAGTCCATAGATTATACGGGTACAGTAACACTTGGCTCTGGGCTTGTAATTTCTTATGTGCCACAGGATACATCGTATTTATGTGGAACCCTTTCCGAGTTTGCAGAAGAAAACAACCTTGATGAAAGTTTGTTCAAGGCAATTCTTAGGAAAATGGACTTTGAGCGTGTACAGTTTGAAAAGGATATTAAAGACTTTTCTGGCGGGCAAAAGAAGAAAGTCCTAATTGCGAAAAGCCTTTGTGAAAAGGCACACTTGTATGTATGGGATGAACCGCTCAACTTTATTGATGTGTACTCACGTATGCAGATTGAACAACTCATAACGGAGTTTGCCCCGACCATGCTCCTGGTAGAACATGACAGTGTTTTTCGAGATACTGTGGCAAGTAAAATTGTGAATATCTAAATTGGTTCTTCCGCAATTTTACGTTTTTCGCTTTAATAAAAATGGAGAATGCTGATTTACACTGGCATTCCAGTATTGAAAAATTACAAAATACGGATAATTGCGTAAGAACCTCTAAATTAAAATAATTGTATGGGTTAATTCCAGCTTTACAGAGACTCAAATTCCAGTTTGTAGAATTAAGAAAATCGTAATTTGTGGAGGTAAAATATAGATGAATCAAGGTAGAATTATTGTAATCACAGGTGCGCCGGGGACAGGAAAAACTACAACGGCATCTGCTGTTGCAAAAGAATCAGATTTGGAAAAGTCTGTGCATATGCACACAGATGACTTTTATCATTATTTGAGTAAAGGGGCAATACCACCGCATTTGCCAGAATCAAATGAGCAAAATTTGATTGTCATTGAAGCGTTTTTAGAAGCTGCGAAGCGATATGCTCGTGGTGGATATGATGTAATTGTTGACGGTATTATCGGACCGTGGTTTTTAAAGCCGTGGCAAAGTCTTGTTCGGGAACATTATGAGGTGCATTATATTATTTTAAGGGCAAGTAAGGAAGAAACCTTGAAGCGAGCTGTTGAACGCTCAAAGTTAGACCGAAAGACAAATATCGAATTGGTAGAAACCATGTGGGAGCAATTTTGCAATCTGGGAATATATGAATCGAATGTTATAGATACGACCACTTATTCCATTCAAGAAACTGTTTCCGCAGTACAAGAAAAAATCGCAAGTAGGGCAGCGTTGTTGTCTTAGATTGTTTTGGTGCAATTCCAGTTTGTTAGCTTTACATCGGGTCAACTTGTCCCGAACTTTTACAACTAAATACCCGCCGCTCACACAGTGGCACACCGAGCAGGAAATCTGAAAAAGGTCTCCTGCTTTTTTTCTGCCCAAAATGAGGTGGTAAAACGCCACCCCATCCACCAATTAGCGAAAGGAGGGACACGAAATGCCTTGTCCACACAACGAAATCACGATTGTTCAGCGCAGCCAGCGGCAGTCTGCGGTTGCCGCCGCTGCTTACCAAAGCGGCGAAAAGCTGTTCTGTGAATACGACCAGCAAGTAAAGCACTACCCGGAAAAGCGTGGTATCGTCCACAATGAAATCCTGCTCCCGGCAAATGCTCCACAGGAATATGCAGACCGCAATACTTTATGGAATGCCGCCGAAGCGGTGGAAAAGCAATGGAACTCCCAGCTTGCAAGGCGGTGGGTGCTTACCATTCCCAGAGAGATACCGCCCGACCAGTACGCTGTCCTTGTACGGGAGTTTTGTGAACAGCAGTTTGTTTCCAAAGGCATGATTGCTGATTTTGCCATCCATGACCCCCATCCGCCGGGACACAATCCCCACGCCCATGTCCTGCTGACCATGCGGGCAATGGATGAACATGGAAAATGGCTTCCCAAGAGCCGCAAGGTTTATGACCTTGACGAGAATGGGGAACGGATAAAGCTGCCGTCCGGCAGGTGGAAAAGCCACAAGGAGGATACGGTGGACTGGAACGACCAGAAGTATTGTGAAATCTGGCGGCATGAATGGGAGGTTATCCAGAACCGCTATCTGGACGCCAATGACCGCCCGGAGCGTGTGGACTTGCGTTCCTATGCCAGACAGGGGCTTGATATAGTCCCCACTGTCCATGAGGGGACTGCTGTCCGGCAGATGGAAAAGCGAGGTATCCAGACGAATATCGGCAACCTGAACCGGGAAATCAGAGCCGCCAACCGCCTGATGAAGTCCATCCGGCAGCTTATCCAAAACCTCAAAGGCTGGATTACCGAGCTGGGAGAAAAACGGAAGGAGCTGCTTGCACAAAAGGCGGCGGAGGAAGCGACACTTCTTCCCAATCTGCTGATGAAGTATATGGAGATACGAAAGGAAGAACGGAAGGACTGGACAAGGGCTGGACAGAACCGGGGAACTTCACAGGACTTAAAGGCAGTCAGCGAAGCCCTGTCCTATCTCCGGCAAAAGGGGCTTTCCACTGTGGAGGACTTAGAAGCGTTTCTGGAATCTTCCGGGAAATCAGCCGCAGATTACCGCAATCAGATGAAGCCAAAGGAAGCCCGGAGCAAAGTGATTGACGGGATTCTTGCCAGCCGGACAGACTGCAAGGAATGTAAGGCTGTCTATGAGAAGTACCAGAAGATATTTTTTAAGAAAATAAAGGGGAAATTCAAACAGGAACACCCGGAGGTTGCCCGGTATGAGAAAGCCGCTGACTACCTTGCCAAGCACCCGGACGATAAGGATAAAACGAAAAATGAGTTGCAACAGGAGCAGGAAACGCTTCTCAGCGAAATCGCAGAGCTGAAAGTACCACTGACCGAGGTACAGGAGGATTTGAAGAAGCTGCGGGACATCCGCTACTGGGTACGGAAAGCCACACCCGGCACAGAGGAAAGCAAAGAGCCGCCCAAGAAGCAGCCCATCAAAGAAGTCTTGCAGGATAAGACTGACGAGAAAAAAGCACAAAGAACCGCCCCGGCACAGGAGAAACACAGACAACAGGATATGGAACTTTAACAGGCACTTGCCATTTTCAATTAGAGAATGTCAGGTGCTTTTCTTATTTTCAAGGAGGGATAGATTTGAATGTATTCGAAGCTGTGAAGCAGTCCGTCACAACAAGACAGGCTGCGGAGTATTATGGAATCCATGTAGGTCGGAACGGGATGGCTTGCTGCCCGTTCCATAACGATAAAACCCCAAGCATGAAGCTGGATCGGCGTTACCATTGCTTCGGCTGCGGTGCGGATGGGGATGTGATTGATTTTGCCGCCGCCCTGTATGGGCTGGGAAAGAAAGAAGCCGCCGTACAGCTGGCACAGGACTTCGGGCTTTCCTATGAGGACTGGAAACCGCCGGGAAAGGTAAAAAAGCCCAAGACCCGGCAGAAATCCCCGGAGGAACAGTTTCAGGAAGCAAAGAATCGCTGCTTCCGTATTCTTGCCGATTATCTCCATCTGCTGATGGCATGGAGAACGGACTACGCCCCGCACTCCCCGGAGGAAGCCTTTCATCCCCGGTTTGTGGAAGCCTTACAGAAGCAAGCCCAAGTGGAATATCTGCTGGATGTGCTGCTGTTCGGGGAAACAGAGGAAAAAGCGGATTTGATTACGGACTACGGAAAGGATGTGATACAGCTTGAACAGCGAATGGCAGAACTTGCAGCCGCAGACGCAGCAAGAACTAAAAAACACTATGAACGCCATGCAGCCGCCCCAGAGCGTTGAGGAAATCAAGGCGGGGCTGGAAACCACCGAGAAAGGCGGTGTCCGTCAGAGCATACGGAACTGCCTGACCGTATTCCAACGTGACCCTCTGCTTTCAGGGGCTATCGCATACAACATCCTGACTGACCGCAAGGACATCATAAAGCCCATCGGTTTTCACAGAGAAAGCACCGCCCTGAACGATACGGACATGAAGTATCTGCTTCTTTATCTGGAAGAAACCTACGGGCTTACCAATGAGAAAAAGATTGATAACGCCATCGGGATTGTGGCGAATGAAAACAAGTACCATCCCATCCGGGACTATCTCAATACCCTTGTGTGGGACGGGACAGAGCGAATCCGCTTCTGCCTGCGGCACTTTCTGGGGGCTGACGCAGACGATTACACCTATGAAGCGTTGAAGCTGTTCCTGCTGGGTGCAATCTCACGAGCCTTTCAGCCGGGGTGCAAGTTTGAAATCATGCTCTGTCTGGTAGGCGGTCAGGGGGCTGGAAAGTCCACCTTCTTCCGGCTGCTGGCAGTCCGGGACGAGTGGTTCTCCGATGATTTGCGGAAGCTGGACGATGACAATGTGTACCGCAAGCTGCAAGGTCACTGGATTATTGAAATGTCGGAAATGATGGCAACCGCCAACGCCAAGAGCATTGAGGAAATCAAGTCATTTTTAAGCCGGCAGAAAGAGGTCTACAAGATACCTTATGAAACCCACCCGGCAGACCGCCCCCGTCAGTGCGTGTTTGGCGGCACTTCCAATGCCCTTGACTTCCTGCCCCTTGACCGTTCCGGCAACCGCCGCTTTATCCCGGTCATGGTGTACCCGGAGCAGGCGGAAGTTCACATTTTGGAGGATGAAGCCGCTTCCAGAGCCTATATCGGGCAGATGTGGGCGGAAGCGATGGAGATTTATAAAAGCGGCAGGTTCAAGCTGGCTTTCAGCCCCGCCATGCAGCGGTATCTCAAAGAACACCAGCGGGATTTTATGCCGGAGGACACCAAAGCCGGGATGATACAGGCGTATCTTGATAAATACACCGGGAGCATGGTCTGCTCCAAGCAGCTCTATAAGGAAGCCTTGAACCATGCTTTTGACGAGCCGAAGCAATGGGAAATCCGGGAAATCAACGAGATTATGAACCAGTGCATTTCCAGCTGGCGGTACTTCCCAAACCCAAGAATGTTTTCCGAATATGGCAGACAAAAGGGCTGGGAGCGTGAAAACCCGGCAACGGACTCCGGCAACCCGTCTGAAAAAACGATGGACGGTTTTGTGGAGGTCACAGAACAGATGGAGCTTCCATTCTGAAAAGGACAGCCCGTTGCACCCCCTGTTGTTATCCCGTTGCCGAGCCGGTTGCCGGGAAAAACCCCTTATTTCCGGGCTTTTCTCCCTTATAACAACCAAAACAACAAAAAAATAAAAGAAAAGTATAAATAGTAACCATCGCCAGATTGAGATTGTTTGCAAGGTCTTTTGAAGTCCGTTGCCGGACTTCGTTGCCGACACCCTCTGTCTGGCTATTTTCATGTATGGAGGATAACTGCCTATGGCAAAAAACAAAACAGAGATTCATGTGACCACTGTATTTGACGGGGAGCTTGACGCCACTGATGTGTTCGTCAGCCTGATTTCCCAGAAATACGGAAAGACAAATGCAAAAGAATATCTTGCTAAAAAGAAAGATATAGGCTATAATGAAGATGAGGTTCAAAAGAGCCAGATACCGTCTGGATTGTGTGGGTAAATGGCTATGATGAACGAAATGGAATACAGAACAATCGGTTCGGCACTTGCCGGGGGTTATCGTGCGGCGGTCTATTGCAGGCTGTCAAAGGACGATGACCTGCAAGGCGAAAGTGCCAGTATCGCAAACCAGCGTGATATGCTGGAAAAATACTGCGAAAAGCAGGGATGGGAGGTTGTGGCAGTCTATCAGGACGATGGCTTCACAGGTCTTAACATGGAGCGTCCTGACCTACAGAGAATGTTGAGAGCCATTGAGCGCAGGCAGATCAACCTTGTCATCACGAAAGACCTCAGCCGACTGGGGCGTAATTATCTGCAAACCGGGCATTTGATTGAGGACTTTTTCCCAAGAAACGGTGTCCGCTATATCGCCATGAATGACGGCATCGACACCCTGCGGGATAACAACGACATTGCCCCGTTCAAGAATATCCTGAACGAGATGTACAGCAAGGATATTTCCAAGAAAGTCCATTCCTCTTATCTTCTGAAAGCGCAGAAAGGACAGTTTACCGGGTGTCTTGCCCCGTTTGGGTATCGGAAAGACCCGGAGGACAAAAACCATCTGCTCATTGACGAGGAAACCGCCCCGATTGTGCGGCTGATTTTCGGATATGCCCTGAACGGTCATGGTCCGAACTATATCCGCAGACGGCTGGAGAAAGAAAAAATCCCCTGCCCTACATGGTGGAACCGGGAACGGGGGCTTCGCAATACCCGCACCAAATGGGAAAAGAAAGACCCAGAAAACGGGCGGTATATGTGGGACTTCTCCGTTATCAAAGACCTTTTGATGAATCCCGTCTACACCGGGGCGATTGCTTCCCAGAAAAAGGACTACCGCTTCAAAATCGGCACGATTGGGGAAAAGAAGCCGGAGGACTGGATTGTGGTGGAGGGACAGCATGAACCGCTGATTGACAGCATGAGCTTTGACATTGTGCAGAACAAGCTGAAATCCCGCCAGCGTCCGGGGCAGACCAATGAAATCAGCCTGTTTGCCGGACTGTTAAAATGCGGCGAGTGTGGGAAGTCGCTGACGGTACGCTACACAAACGCTAAACATCCCCAGCGGATTTACTCCTGCAAGACCTACAATGCCTTTGGAAAGAACCACTGCACCCAGCACCGGATTGATTATGAAACCCTTTACAGCCATGTGCTGCGGAAAATCCGGGAATGTGCCAGAGCTGCCCTGATGGACGGGGAAGCGGTTGCCGACCGCCTGACCAATACCTGTGAAGCCGAGCAGCGGGAACAGCGGGAAGCAATGGAACGCTCCCTTACAAGGGACGAGGAACGGATTGAGGTTCTGGACAAAATGGTCATGCGGCTTTATGAGGATATGATTGCAGGGCGTATCAGTGAGCAGAATTTCAACACCATGCTGGAAAAGACACAGACCGAGCAGACGGAGCTTAAAACAAAAGTGTCCGAGGGCAGAAAGCGGCTGTCCGATGAAGTCCAGCTTGCCAATGATGCAAAACAATGGGTGGAAGCCATTCAGGAATACGCCAACATCACAGAGCTGGACGCAGCCACCCTCAACCGCTTAATCAAAGAAATCGTTGTGCATGAGCGCATTGACGAAGATAAAACAAGACACATTTCTATCGAAATTCATTTTAATCTCAAACCCATCCCGGAGGTGGAACAGGTCACTGCCTGACCTGTCCCGCCGGGACGGTTCTCTTAACAACACCATATAGATTTTTTGTACGCCGCCGCCCGCCATCGAGCAGAGTTTTTACACCTAATTGGGGATGAAACAGCTCATGGCCGGTGGCGGCGTGGCCCTCATCGGTATCACTCTGGTTCCCCTGCTTTCCGGGCTCTTCGGTTAATCCGAAGCCAGACTGCTTGCCGGGGCAGTAAAACCGGCCAGGCGGCGCAAGCTGCCTGCTTACATATTGCTATTTCATTCCTATTTTGGATGTAGTAATATAAACATGACATATAGTTGTCGTGTTTACCTTGATATCATATAACCGGAAGTGAAACCATTATGAAGATAGACAGAATGATAGGGATTCTATCCCTTCTGCTCCAAAAAGAAAAAACGACAGCGCCTGAACTGGCAGAGCATTTTGAAGTGTCGAAAAGAACAATCAACAGGGACATTGATGATCTATGCAAAGCAGGGATCCCGATCTGCACAACACAGGGTGTGGGTGGTGGCATTCAGATCATGAACGGATACCGCATGGATCGTACCCTTCTTACTTCAAGAGATATGCAGATGATCATGGCAGGACTTCGGAGTCTGGACAGTGTCAGCGGCAGCCATTATTACAGTCAGCTTATGGAAAAAATCAAAGCCGGATCCTCTGATTTTGTTCATGGAAACGATACGATCCTGATTGATCTATCTTCCTGGAGCAAAGAGGCTGTCTCCGAAAAAATTGAGTTGATACAGGCTGCCATCGAGGTAAAACAGGCGATTCGCTTTGATTATTACTCTCCGAAAGGAGAAAGCATGCGCCTGATCGACCCCTATTATCTGATCTTCAAGTGGAGCAGCTGGTATGTCTGGGGCTTTTGCAGAACGAAGCAGGACTTTCGCATGTTCAAGCTGAACCGCATGGATCATCTGGTGCATGCTGGTGAACCTGTGGAAGAGAGAGTAGTACCCATGCCGGAATTTAAAACAACACAGTTCTTCCCTGCCAATGTTCGCCTGAAGGCATTGTTTGATCCATCCATGAAGTGGCATCTGATCGAAAGTTATGGCGTCTCGTCCTATCAGATTCAAACGGACGGCTCCTTACTTTTTGAGAGGGAAATGGATGAAGAGGGTCTCATTTCCTGGCTGCTGTCCTGCAGGGATAAAGTGACCGTGCTGGAGCCACAGTCTATTCGGGAGAAGCTCAGAAAGATCACTTCTGAAATCGGAGCAAAGTATCAGGAACAGGAGGAAAAAGAGGATGGCATTTGATTTTAAGAAAGAGTATAAAGAATTTTATATGCCAAAGAGTAAGCCGGAAATTGTGACGGTACCGAAGGCAAATTATATTGCCGTGAGAGGAAAAGGTGATCCCAACGACGAAGGCGGTGCCTATCAGCAGGCGGTGGGCATCCTGTATGCCGTGGCTTATACGCTTAAGATGAGCTATAAGACGGATTACCGCATCGAGGGCTTCTTCGACTATGTGGTGCCTCCGCTGGAAGGCTTCTGGTGGCAGGATGGCGTTGGCGGCATTGATTACAGCGACAAATCCACCTTCAACTGGATCTCCGTGATCCGCCTTCCCGATTTTGTTACACAGAAGGACTTTGACTGGGCCACCGGGGAAGCGGAGAAAAAGAAACATCTGGACTGCAGCAAGGCGGAATTCCTGACCATTGATGAGGGCCTTTGTGTTCAGATCATGCACATTGGTCCATTTGACGACGAACCTGCTACGGTGAGCATGATGAATGCGTATCTTCTGGAGAACGGCTATGAAAATGATTTCTCAGGCAGCCGCCTTCATCACGAAATCTACCTATCCGATGCACGCAAGGTTGCACCTGAAAAATGGAAAACCGTCATCCGACATCCCATTAAACGCAAGGAAGCATGAAAAAAGGAGGCAGACCTATGAATCAAGCTCTTGTTGTCATCGATATCCAGAATGACATCACAAAGCATTATAAGGATATCATTCACAATTTGAATACAACCATTGAATGGGCTGAGAAACGCGGTATGTACATCGTGTATATCAAGCATCACAACATCACCGCCGGAACGCGCACCTTCAAGCCGGATACCAAAGGTGCCGAGCTTGTTCCGGAACTGAAGGTAGTATCCGACCATATCTTTGTTAAGACCAAGAGCAATGCTCTGACCAGCGAAGCCTTTTCCGCGTTTATTTCCGATAACGGGATCGGCGAGTTTTATATTGCCGGTGCCGATGCCACAGCCTGTGTGAAGTCAACCTGCTTTAATATGACCAAAGCCGGATATACCGTTCATGTCATCTCAGACTGCGTGACCAGCTACGATTTGAAAAAGGTTGACGAGATGCTGGATTATTATGCAAAGAAGGGATGCGAGGTAAAGCCTCTCTCTGAATACATGAACTGACTGAGAACAGCTCAATGTGGCAACGCCTGTTATAACCCATGAACGAATATACAGCAGTCATGCACGTATCGTGTGTGACTGCTATTCCATGTAACGAATAAGGCAGCGGAAATATGGGAATACTATCCCTTACTCGTAGTTCTTTCCCTTATTTATAGGGTATTATAAAGGGTAAATCCGCACAGGGCGTTGACTATTCCCTTATAAGTGAATATAATATAAGGGAAAGAGATGGAGGCTAAGGGAATGAGAACTTTTAATTACTCAGCTATCAGGAATCAGAAATGGGATTCTGAGATCCTTGGGCTTATTGCTGCAATTTATAAAGAGGCTGGTAAGCAGGAGTTTTACCTGAAGCAACGCCCGAATGAATTGGAGAAACTGGTTGAAATCGCAAAGATCCAGAGTACAGAGGCATCCAATGCCATTGAAGGGATTGTTACCACCAATACACGAATCAGGCAGCTGGTAGAGGAGAAAACCACGCCAAAGAACAGAGACGAGCAGGAAATTGCAGGATATCGAGATGTGCTTTCCATTATTCACGAAAGCTACGATGCCATTCCTCTGTCAAAGAACTATATCCTGCAGCTTCATAAGATTATGTACAGCCATATGAATAACCCAATGGCCGGACAGACGAAAAATGTACAGAATTATATCAGCGCGACTTTTCCTGACGGTCATACCGAAATACTTTTCACGCCCCTGGCCCCGTTCGAGACGCCGGAAGCACTGGATCGGATCTGTGAGGAGTACAACAAGGTGATCGGCAACATGGAATTGGAGCCCTTGATTGCGATTCCGATCTTCATCCACGATTTCCTGTGTATCCATCCGTTTAACGACGGTAATGGCAGAATGAGCCGCTTGCTGACGACGCTGCTCTTATATCGCAGCGGATTCTATGTTGGCAAATATATCTCCCTGGAGGCGAAGATCGCAAAAAACAAGGATTTGTATTATGACGCCCTGAACCGAGCACAGCATGGATGGCATGAAGGAACCGAGGATGCAGTTCCGTTTATTAAATATCTGCTTGGTACCATTCTGGCTGCGTATAAAGACTTCGGGGACAGATTTGCCATCGTGGAAGAGAAGCTTCCTGCCATTGATATGGTCCGCAAGGCTGCTCTGAATAAAATCGGTCGTTTCACGAAGCAGGATATCAGGGAGCAGTGTCCTTCGCTGAGTTTGAGTTCTGTAGAAGCTGCGCTGCGGAAAATGGTGGCATCCGGCGAGCTGAAGCGAGAAGGAACCGGAAAATCAACCTGCTATATTCGCTTGAAATAGTGTATAAGAGTTATAAAAATCGAAATTTATTGTTGGAGGGATGAGTATGAGCAGCTTTCATTATGAAGGAAAAAAGATTTATTATGAAGAAATCGGCAACGGAAAGCCACTGCTCCTGCTCCATGGCAATACCGCTTGCGGAAAAATGTTTGCACCAATCCTGCCAATGCTTTCTGAAAAGCACCATGTAATCGTTCCTGACTTTCTCGGATGTGGACAATCAGAAAGATGTGAAAAATGGTCTTCGGACCTTTGGTATGAATGGTCAAGGCAGGCGACTGCCCTTTGCAAATATAAAGGATTTGAAAAAGTGGATGTGATTGGCAGCAGTGGCGGCGCTATTGCAGCCATCAATATGGCGCTGGAAAATCCAGATACGGTCAACACCCTTGTTGCAGACAGTTTTGAAGGCTTATCTGCAAATTCTGACATCACCGAACAGATTCGCATTGGCCGTGAATACGCAAAGCAAAATGAGGATTTTCGGAGGATGCTTAAATTAATGCATGGCGATGATTGGGAAAGCGTGGTTGATGCGGATACAGAAGCCATAATTGTCCATGCAAAAAATATCGGTGCATTCTTTCATAAACCAATAGATGAGCTGAAGGTCAGCCTGCTTCTTACAGGCAGTGCAAAAGATGAAATGTTCCCGGCAGGGCACTATCATAAACTGTTCGAGAGCATTTGTAGCAGAACGTGTATGGCTAAGTCTCATATCTTTGAGCAGGGTGGTCATCCGGCAATGATGAGCAATATGAAGGAGTTTATTTCGTTGTGCGAAGAATTCTTTGCATAAATGATGGAGCTACAAATTCCCGTTTTGTTGAACTGAATACATTTACATAGCCAGGACTGACTGATCATCAGTTCTGGCTATTTTTCTGCCCTTCTCCGGCTGCAGGTGCACATGCGGCTTCGAGGAGGGCTTTGTTATATCCACATTTTTCATTACTGATGGCCCGGTTATCCACCAACTATACTTCGGATCCGGGCAAAGGAGGACAAACTTATGGCATTTTTCAACAGTGCAGTCGGTGTCAATCACGTTTAAATTTTGTACATTTTTCACGCCGAAAAAATGTACAGATATTACTGATGTTTCTTTGCGAGTAAATCGCCTCTTTCCTTTAAGCGATAACTTTCACCAACTATCTTTACAACTATAGAATGATGAAGAATTCTATCAAGTATTGCAGCTGATATCGTATTATCCTGAAATATATCCTGCCATTCTCCAAAGTTCTTATTTGTTGTAAATATCGTTGAATGTTTTTCGTATCTTTTTGCTATCAGTTGAAAAAACAGATTCGCTCCTTCTAAACTTGTCGGAAGATAGCCTATTTCATCAATGTGGGTATTGACCGTCACAAACGAGTGGAAGAGAAGAAACAACAAAAAGAAGAACAGCGCTGAAGGTAGAGAAAGAGCCACGGTCCATTCCGTTTTGGAGTGTGAGACCGTGGCCACTTTTTGTATTTTACTTCGATATAATATGCTGATCATCACCTGTCGGAAATAATCATGTCAATTCCTTGCTGCAAGATTTCTTCATCAATTGCACCCGTTGCTTGAGCGATTGCGTTTCCCTCCTCATCAATAAAATATGTGGTAGGCAGTGAATAAACACCGTAGGTTGCAGCGGCATCCTGATCTGTATCGTAAAATACCGGGAAAGAATAGCCCTGTTCTGCGATGAAAGCAGATGCAGTTTCCACAGTCTCTCTGAAGCCATCGGTCATATTGATGATGAGAAACTGTACTTCTTCACCAATTTCCAGATACTTTTCGTTAAAATCAGGCATTTCCATTTTACATGGACTACACCAGCTTGCCCAGAAGTTTAGGACAACGGATTTCCCGATAAAATCCGAAAGATGAACTTCATTTCCATCCAGATCGTAAACTGTAAAATCCGGTGCCAATATCTTTTCTGATTCATTCTCTTGTGTTGTTGGAGTGGAGGCTTCTGTGGATTTGGTTTCCTGCGGTGTTTGTGTAGCAAGCAGATTGGGAGCCAGTTTCTGTCCCAGCGTTCCTGTTGCCATCAGGATACCCACCAATATCAGGAAACAGCCGCTGACAGTATTGATGATCCGGTAGTGTTTTTTAATCCAGTTGAAGGCTGACTTCAAATAGTCGATCAGAATAGCACTGAGAAGAAAAGGAATGCCAAGTCCCAACGAATAGCAAAGCAGCATCAGCATACCTTTGATTACATGACCCTGCTGAGAGGCCAGCATCAAGGCAGAACCGAGGAATGCGCCCACACAAGGTGTCCAGCCCAAGGAAAATATTATGCCAAAGAGCATAGCGGGGAAGAACCCCATCTCATGACTGTTTAATGTTTTACTGCCGCCTCTGAACAAATTCATTTTGAAAATGCCCAGAAAATTGAGACCAAAAAGAATTACTATCAATCCGGAAATTAAATTCACTGCACCTTTGTATTCTCGCAGAAAGCTGCCAATGGTGCCTGCCAAAGTGCCCATTGCCACAAAGATTACAGTAAACCCACTAACAAATCCCAACGCTCCCAACAAGGTCTTTTTTGTGCTGCGTTCTCCACCACCTGCAAAATAGGAGATATAGATGGGCAGCATGGGAAGCAGGCAGGGTGATATGAAGGTGATAATGCCCTCCAGGAAAGCTACTGCGTATTGCATGAACCGCTGCACCCCTTTCCGAAAATACCGGACAACAGCCAGCCGATAAAGCCCATATAGGCCATCGTGATGAACGGGTTAGAAGTCAGCGGACAAGCTCCAGTGGGGCATCCCACAAAGTAGTAATATGCAAGGCCAACTAATGCGCCGCCTGCGGTAAAAAGAACTGGCTTCAGCCATTTTTTAATTTTTTCTTTCATCTCACATTCCTCCTGCTAAATATTCCTCTGCATAGTGAACAGCAGTTGCCCCATCGGCTACAGCAGTTACGACCTGCCGTAATGCCTTTGTGCGGACATCCCCAACGGCGAACACACCGGGGATGTTGGTGCGGGTACTCTCATCTGCAATAATGTATCCAGCCGGATCAATCTCAATCTGATCTTTCATCAATTCGGTGGAAGGCTTTCTTCCCACGCTTACAAATACACCATCGCAAGCAAGGGTACTTTCTTCTCCAGTTTTCACGTTCCTAATCTGGATACCGGTCAGCTTTTCGTTATGGAGCAGAGCTATAATCTCACTGTCCCAGAGAAATTCTACATTTTCTGTTTTCATCAAAGGTTCATGGTAGATCTTTGTTGCTTTTAGGGTGCCTCTGCGGTGGACGACGATGACTTTTTTGCAGATACGGGAGAGAATCAGCGCATCCGCCGCAGCGGTATTGCCACCTCCTGCGATGACAACCGTTTTGTTCCGATAGAACATTCCGTCACAGGCCGCACAGTAATGGACACCTTTACCGATTAACGCCTGTTCCCCATCAACACCCAGCTCTCTGGGACCGGCTCCTGTAGCCAATACGATGGATTTTGCGTACATAGCGCCTTCGCTGGTCACAGCTTTCTTTACAGAACCTGACAGTTCCAGAGACAGCACCTCAGTCAGCTTGGTTTCCACACCAAACCGCTCCGTTCCTCGCTTCATTTTTTCTCCCAGGGAGAAACCGTCGATGCCATCCTCGAAGCCGGGATAGTTGTCGATTTGCTCGGTCAGAGCCATCTGCCCACCGGCAGACAGCTTTTCTAAAACCACGGTGTCCATTCCTGCTCTTGCAGCATAAAGGGCTGCGGTATACCCGCCGGGACCGCCACCTACAACGATCATGTCATAGATATGCTGCGCATTATTTACTTCCTGAGTCCGGTGCTGTAAGGTTTCCTCAATAAAAGCCACCAGCTGCGCTCTGGATTCCGGAGCGACGATAGAGCCAAGAGTCTGTCCGCTGTGATAGATCATCAGAGTAGGGACAACTTCAATAGCCTCGGTCTCAGCCAATTCCGGTTCATCATCAATGTTGACAGCAGTGAATACCAGCGTATCCTTATATTCCTCAGCAACGCTTTCCAATGCTGGAGCCAGACGGCGGCAATATACGCACCAAGGGGCTGAAAACTCCACCAGAACAGTCTTTCCGCTATGCACCATTTCTTCAAATTGATTTCTATTAATATTGATAACTGCCATATTGCCAGCTCCTTTCCTTTGCTTGATTATAGTATAGCCAATCTAAAATAACATTTCGGTGATGATATCACATAAAATAGTGCGACATTGCTGCCGCACTAAACTTTTTCGTTATTAAGTAACTCGAGGATATGTTCACTGGAACGGATGATTTGAGACTGCTTATCTTTTATGGATGTTTTTTTTGCCTCCTCCAGCGAGAGAGAAGCATATAAATGAACCGTGTATGCTTCCTGCCTGAGAGAATCGTTATACTGTTCAGCTGAAAGATATTGTTTCTCAAGAATACTAATTTTATTTTGGAGATCACCAATCTGCTGTTGAAGCGACATCACTTTTTTCTTTTGAATATAGAGGAAAGAAGTAAGAAGAAGTAGTAGTAATATGATTGATAGGATAATAATAATCATTCTTATTACTTTCCCTCCTTTATCAAAAGATAAGCCTTAACTGCATTACGGAGCGTTTCTGGTAGAACGGGAACAGGCAAGATGATCACCTTACCCGTATTCTTTTCAATCGTTATTTCTGATTCCGGTTGATTGGACAGAAGAATTACGGGTGTTCTTTTATCCGCCCGCCATGGCTGATCCGGCTGTTTTGTCAGAGCTTCTGTAACAACCCAAAGCATAGGCTTTTTCTTTCCAAGCTTTTTTCTTGCAGCTTCCGGGGTTTCAAATACAAGGATATGTTTGGATAACTTCTGCAGTACCAGTCTCAGTCCGTTCCCATAGGCTGAATCACTGCACATAATGGCAATCGTGGCATTTGATTGCTCATCTTGTGATGCCTTTATAAAATCAAGAACTGGCGTATTATAAAGGTTGAAATCTTTTTCTGTATGTACTGCTTCATAATAAGCTCTGACCGCTTGACACATTCTTCGGCAAAACTGTTCAATATCGATACGGATGTCCGTAAGGCTATTGTCAGAACCAATTCTATCCAGTTGACAAACTGAGGTTCCGCAATTCACGCCCAGGTGAAAACGAATCGAAGTATTGTCCTCAGTATTTGCAAAGCCTTTGTTCTGGTGTAGGTATTCACAGCGAAGCTGCCAGCATCGTTCTCCGCAGATATAGGGCGAGATATCCTGCGCAGAGACTTTAAAGAAAGGTGCTGCGTATGTATCAAACCAACGAATATATTGATTTCCTACATCACGAGTTGGTCTCTGGTTTCTGTCCAGAACAGCACGCCCATCCCGATAACGCTTTACAATTTCTGGGAAAGCAATTCCGCCACAAATATCAGGCAAAGTCAACGCCAATGCCAAAGCAGATTGCCAGCGTCCATCCTCAATGTTCAGTTCTACTTCCTCTATGCGATGTAAAAAGGTAAAGCTGGCATTATCTTGAATCATAGGCATCCTCCTGTAAAAAACCCTCTGCCGGGAAACCGACAGGCGGCATACTGCCTTTTATACTTCCATCATCTATAGGCTATTGATTCTTAGTAATTTTCCGCACGCACTTCGAAGAATGCCTGAGGATGCTTGCAGACAGGGCAGATCTCAGGAGCCTTGGTTCCTACTACGATATGTCCGCAGTTACGGCACTCCCAGATGGTAACGCCGCTCTTCTCAAACACCTGCATAGTCTCCACGTTGCTCAAAAGCTTGCGGTAGCGCTCCTCGTGCATCTTCTCAATGGCAGCTACGCCACGGAACTGTTCAGCCAGATCATAGAATCCCTCCTCATCAGCTTCACGAGCCATGCGGTCATACATATCCGTCCACTCGGCGTTCTCACCTTCAGCAGCATGGAGCAGGTTCTCGGCAGTATCGCCCAGCTCGCCCAGAGCTTTGAACCACAACTTGGCGTGCTCCATCTCGTTCTGTGCAGTATGCAGGAACAGAGCAGCAATCTGCTCGTAACCGGCTTTCTTGGCTACTGAAGCAAAGTAAGTATATTTGTTGCGTGCCTGAGATTCACCAGCAAAGGCTTCCCACAGATTTTTCTCGGTTTTGGTGCCTGCATAGGGATTCTTTGCAGGAGCTGCAGCATCCTCAATCTTCACAAACTTGTTGGCAGGCTGCTTGCAGATGGGGCACTTAAAATCAGGTGTCATAGGGCCTTCGTGAATGTAACCGCAGACTGTGCATTTCCATTTTTCCATTTTCTTTTCCTCCATTTTTTCATTGAATTGAATGTTTTTTAACAGGGATTCCACAGCATCCACAGGAATGCCGGGATACGTTTTAATACTTTCCAGAAACGATCTGGTGTTGCCGCTCTGAGGCAGCATAAAGCCGGCTTCTCTGCACAGATCCTCAGCCATCAGGCGAGAGGATTTTTCCACAGCGACGCTCAAGACATCAGGAAGCTGCGAAGCAATGTTCTCTGCATTGGCTTTGCTTTGAACTAAGCCACGAAGTGCTTCGACAACTTTTTCTTCTTTCGGCTGCTGCGGCGGCATTTCTTTTGGAACCATAGAGATTGCAGAGGATGGACAGGCTTCGGCACAGGCACCGCAGCCGATACACTTTTCAGGATCAATGATGCTGTTCTCTGTATCAGTCGCTCCGGTTGGGCAGACATAGAGGCAAAGGCAATCCTTGGTACATAAGCGAAGATTTCTTACTGCATATTTTTCAGCCATAGTTATGCCCTCCCTTCCATTTTTTCAAATTTCCAACTGGGAACCTTACACACCGGACATAGCTCCGGAGCTATGTCACCAACATAGACAAAACCACAGACCGTGCAAACCCAGACACCGGTGTTTTCCAACATCTTGTCTCCCTCAGATTCATATCGAGTCAGCAGAGATTGGAGCATTCGGGTAACCTTTTCACTCCACACCTGACAGCGCAGACCACCCCGATCAGGCTTTTCACCGGCTATAGCATTGCCATAGGGATACCCTACAGACAAATCCTTGTCAATGAGTTCCAGCAGCTTGGCTGTGCTGGCCTCCTCGACGGGCGCAGCCTTGCTTCTGAAGAACTCTGCCAGTTTTCTGAAATCATCTGCCTGCTGGGGCAGATACTGCTTTTCGCAGCCACGGGCCAGATTGGAGCAGATGATGCTCATTTCCATGGGAGAGAGTTCCTTGTCCACATGGGGCTTTTCAAGGACCTCCTGGGACGCTGTTTTTTCTTCTTTGGGTTTGAAAGCGTCTTTGCCTGCTTTACAGACAGGACACTTCCAATCGGCAGGTAGGTCTTCCCACTTGCCACCGACAGCTTCATCGTGAATATATCCACAAATGCCGCAAACATATTGTTTCATAGGTTTTACCGCCTCCTTTATCTATATTTTATCAAATCACGACACATATTCCGTGACTTAATCACCTATTTCAGTCGCAGGAGTGATGGCGCAGCCGTGGGAACCGCAAGAGTGACCTTCCCCATGGTGGTCGTGATGATCACACCGGACATTGGGGTTGAAGTCCAGCTCGCCTGCTGCCAGTGCTTCTGCTGCTGCATCAGCGTTGCCGGAAACACCACCATAAAGCCGGATACCCACATCGCTCAGTGCCATCTGGGCACCGCCGCCAATACCGCCGCAGATCAGGGCATCCACCTTCAGTGCACTCAGGACGCCTGCCAGTGCACCATGTCCGCTGCCGCCAGCATCCACAACCTCAGACGAAATGATTTTGCCATCTTCCACATCGTAGATTTTAAACTGTTCGGTGTGACCGAAGTGCTGAAAGATTTCTCCGTTTTCATAAGTGACTGCAATTCTCATAATATTATCTCCTTTCGGTTTTTCGTGCATCGGATGGATTTTTTGCTGATAGCAATTTTTGCACCCGTAGGCTGCGCTGTTTCCGCTGCAGAGTGTAAAATCCCCTCCCTCGATTCGCAGAGGAAGTCCCTCAACCAGCGCATCGGCCAGTTTTTTGCGGGCAGCTGCATAAATCTGCTGAACCGTTGTTCTGGCAATACGCATATATTCTCCGCATTGCTCCTGAGAAAAACCTTCACGGTCAATCAGGCGAATGGATTCATACTCATCCACATTCAGGACAATGGGAGTCAGTTCCTCGCCGCCACGAACCGGAACAAAACCATCATTATCCGGCAAACAACAAACTTTTCTGCATTTTCTCGGTCTTGGCATAGATTCACCTCCATATTATTTGTGGCATATGCCATTTATGCGACCATTGTACATCTCCTTTTCCTATATGTCAACGGAATTATTGACATATGCCATAAATTATTTTATACTATGTGTATTCAAGGAGGTGTACCCATGGATTTTTCATCCTATTTTCCAATTTGGAACAAACTGACACCGACCCAGCAGCAGATTTTGGAGCGAAATGCAGTTTTACGAAAAGTGGACAAAGGGACTGTGATTCACAACGGAACTGTGGAGTGTACCGGTCTTCTGCTGGTAAGAAGCGGACAGCTTCGTGCCTATATTCTTTCCGATGAAGGACGGGAGATTAGCCTCTATCGTTTGTTTGATCGGGATATTTGCCTGTTTTCCGCCTCCTGTATGATGAACAGCATTCAGTTTGAGATCACCATTGAGGCGCAGAAGGATACCACGATGTGGGTTATTTCTGCTGACACTTATCAGCGCATTATGAAAGAGTCTGCTGTGGTAGCTAATTTTACCAACGAAATTATGGCTACCCGTTTTTCTGAGGTTATGTGGCTCATGGAGCAGATCATGTGGAAAAGCTTTGATAAAAGGCTGGCAGAATTTCTGCTGGAGGAATGCAGCTTAGAGGAAACAAACATCCTCAAGATTACCCATGAAACCATTGCGGGCCACATGGGCACCGCCCGTGAGGTAGTTACCCGAATGCTTCGCTATTTCCAGAACGAGGGTATGGTCAGGCTGACTCGTGGAACAGTGGAGGTTACAGACAAAATCAGACTGGAACAATTGCAAAATGATTAAGCAAAAAGGACATCTGCTTGCTATTAGTTGCAAGCAGATGTCCTGATTTTATGCTGTGTGTCCAGCGAAGCTGGACCACACTTGCCGGTGTAAGTCCGGTCACGGTAATCGCCAGTGAGCCGTGTAGCTAAACTCAGTGCGTTGTAGTAATACAGGGTGCTAAGCGAGTGGATAAAGTAACC
>NZ_JAFBIZ010000037.1 GCF_021531995.1 Faecalicatena contorta | reverse complement strand
ATCCCCTGTTATCTCTTTTTTATTTTTCTACATTTCTATAGATAATATCCGTTCTGCCCGGCCCGTTAGAAACCATCGTAATCGGGTAGCCGATCTGTTCTTCCACAAACTCCACATATTTTCTGCAGTTTTCCGGGAGATCTTCATAATTCTTAATTCCGCGGATGTCACATTTCCATCCCGGAAGAGTCTTAAGAACCGGTTTGGCTTTTTCCAGAAGATGCGTTGTCGGGAAGTCTGTGGTAACTTCTCCATCAATCTCATATCCCACACACACCGGGATCTCATCCAGATATCCAAGTACATCCAGTACCGTGAATGCCACATCCGTTGTTCCCTGCATTCTGCATCCATACTTGGATGCAACACAGTCAAACCATCCCATTCTTCTAGGACGTCCGGTCGTAGCACCAAACTCTCCGCCGTCACCTCCGCGACGTCTCAGCTCATCTGCTTCCTCTCCAAATATCTCACTGACAAAGGCTCCGGCTCCAACCGCACTGGAATAAGCCTTGCATACAGTCACAACCTTCTGAATCTCATATGGAGGAATTCCGGCACCGATCGCTCCATATCCTGCAAGAGTCGAGGAAGACGTAACCATCGGATAGATTCCGTGATCAGGATCCTTCAGGGAACCAAGCTGACCTTCCAGAAGAATCTCTTTTCCTTCTTTTATCGCATTGTGCAGATAAAGAGACGTATCACATACGTACGGCTCTACCATCTTCTTATATTCCTGCAGCTCCTGATATAATTCATCCGGATCGATTGCCGGCTTATGATACAGATGCTCCAGCAGGACATTCTTCTGCTCGGCAACACGGACAACTTTTTCCTTTAACAGTTCATCATCAAAAAGCTCACTTACCTGAAAGCCAATTTTTGCATATTTATCTGAATAAAATGGAGCAATACCTGACTTTGTAGAACCAAAAGACTTTCCTCCCAGTCTTTCTTCCTCATATGCATCAAAATTCTTATGATAAGACATTACCATCTGTGCACGGTCAGACACCAGGATCTTCGGCATTGGAACGCCCTTATCTATGATTGACTGAATCTCTTTAAACAGAACCGGAACATCCAGCGCAACACCATTTCCTATAATACTGGTTGTGTGATTATAGAATACACCTGACGGCAGTGTATGCAGTGCAAACTTTCCATAGTCATTTATAATCGTGTGTCCTGCATTGGCACCTCCCTGAAATCTTACAATGATATCCGCCTCCTGAGCAAGCATGTCTGTGATCTTACCCTTTCCTTCATCGCCCCAGTTGGCGCCAACTACTGCTTTTACCATATCCATTCCTCCTGCGTTATTAACATAACTCATCGTTCATCTTATGTGGCCATAAAAAGCCACCTTGCATATTATACTATATTTTTCTTTTTATGTAAAATGCATTTTACATCGTTTCTGCAATATCTTGCAATTAATCGCCTGTTTTTAGTCTTTTTTCCATCCTCTTATGGCATATGTACATCTCATGGCTACATCAGCGGAGCAAACAGTTTCAGAACCTGACCCGAGATTTTGGTAAATGCTGTCATATTTTTCACCTCTGTCAGAGTCACTTTGTGGCTCTTTGCAAGAGTCTGCTGGAAATCTCTTTCCACTCTGTCTACTTCCGAATTATTATATATGAAAACACCGTTTTCAAAATGCAGATACAGACTTCGGTAATCCAGATTGATACTTCCTATGGTTGCCGTGTCATCATCTGACACAAATACTTTTGCATGCACAAATCCAGGCGTATATTCATAGATCTGCACACCGCCCTGTATCAGTTCTTTGTAATATGTCTTTGCAACTGCAAATGCATACCACTTATCCGGAATATGTGGCATGATTATGATGACTTCTATTCCGCTCTTGGCTGCCCGTATCAGTGTTGTCAACATCTCGTTATCCAGAATCAGGTATGGAGTCATAATATGCACATACTTCTTTGCATGATTCAAAATATGGAAATATACCTCTTCTCCCACATTTTCATTATCAAACGGACTGTCCGCATAAGGGATCACATACCCCATCTCCCGACGAAGTCCCTCACGCTTCGGAGTCAGATATCTTGCATAGCTGTCTAAGCCACGTTCATCAACATTCCACATCTGCAGGAAGATTATTGTCAGGCTCTGTACGGCATCTCCACGGAGCATAATCGCTGTATCCTTCCAGTGTCCAAACCTTACTTTCCTGTTAATATATTCATCCGCAAGATTCACACCACCTGTGAATCCTACTTTGCCATCAATGACACAGATCTTCCGGTGGTCTCTGTTATTCTGTACGGTTGACACAAACGGACGAATCTTATTGGACATCTTACATTTAATATCATACTTTTTGAGTTTTGTCGGATAGTTATACGGGAGCATCGTAAATGCGCACATTCCGTCATACATAAATCGTACTTCGACTCCCTCCCGGGCCTTATCAATCAGAATATCCAGAATGGTATCCCACATATCCCCCTCTTCCACAATAAAATATTCCATAAAAATGAATTTTCTGGCTTTTTTAAGTTCGGCTACCATATGTTTAAACATGTACTCTCCCAGGGGAAAATACCTTACCTCTGTATTGCGATAAGTTGGAAATCCCAACTGATGAGAAAGATAATAGGACAGCTGAGCATTTGCCGATTTGCTTGCACGCAGGGCATTTACAATCTCCGGATCCTGTTCCATAAAAACATCTGTCTCTACTTTCAGCACGGCATGTCGGTTTTTCATATATCTCGTTTCTAACTGAAGCTGAACGTAGATATAAAACAGAGTTCCCATCACGGGCAATGCCAGAACCAGAAGCATCCACGTCATCTTAAATGCCGGATTTCCTTCAGAGTTAATGATATAGATCAGAACCACAATTTCAAGAATGGTCAGCGCACCATAAATATAAGTTGCATATTCCTGCAAAGAGATTGTCATACTGACCAATACCCCTATCTGCAGTAATATCAGGAGCACAAAAATCCCAGCTCTACTAAATACGATCTTGAACAAGCCCTTCTTTGCCGTTCGTTTCGTTTCACTTTCTTTCTTCAATTCCTTCTCCTTCTTTCAATCCTTTCTCAATTTCAGATATATTGTACAGTGTACCACACTTTCATTTTCTTCTCAACTTACAGATATTTTATTTTATTTTTATAGGAAAAAGTACATAATATGTGATATGATAGAGATAATAATCGAAAGGAGTTCATGATCATGGAAAAATGGATTAAAAAAATATTAGGACTTGCTGCTGCTGGCGGTGCAATTGCAGGACTTATCTATTATTTTAAGAAAAAAGAAAACAGTGAAGAAGACGACTTCTCTGATGATTTCGAAGATGACGACTTTGATCTTGACAGTGATCTGCAACCGTTAGACCGCGAATATGTCAACCTGAACACTGCTCCAAAAGAAGAAGCGGCTGAAAAGACAGAGGACGAACCTTCCAAAGAAGATCCTGAGGAAGTGACTGCAGAAGAGCCTGGGGAAGTGACTGCAGAAGAGCCCGAGGAAGCTGCTTCAGAAGAGACCAGGGAAGTGACCACAGAAGAATAATTATAGAAATAAAACAGGATTGCCGGAAAAAATGATCAACCCCTGATATTCCGGCAATCCTTTCTTTTTATGAGCTGAATTATGCTCTCCAGCATTGATTCAATATCTTCACCGCATCTTTAATATCCTGTTCCGCAAGGTTCGCATAACCCAGAAGAATCGTCGGCTCTGTCTGATCATCCTTCTCAATGCAATAATCTGACAATCCATATACACGGATATCCTGTTCCAATGCCCGATCTATCAGTTCCTTTTCCGACATTCCATTATGAAAAGTCAGAAGGAGATGAACTCCGCCATGTTCTCCGGAGATACTGCAGATATCTTCCAGTGGGCGAAGAGCCTCAATCAGCACATCATGCCGGTTCTTATATAATGCTCTTGTCTTATTCAGATGTCTCTCATAATATCCATCCTCAATAAACTTCTGAACGATCTGCTGATCTACCTTGGAAACCGTAGAATTTACGAAACTGCTTCTGATACGATATGCATCCATCAACGTCCACGGAAGTACCATATAACTGAGTCGGATCGCAGGAGCGATTGACTTTGAAAACGTTCCCAGATAGATGACCTTATCCTGAACATCATATCCCTGAAGTGCCGGAATCGGCTTGCCCTTATATCTGAATTCACTGTCATAATCGTCTTCCACAATATATCTTCCCGGCTTCCGATAAGACCATTTCAAAAGTTCCATTCTTCGTCGGATCGGCATAATAATTCCAGTTGGATACTGATGTGACGGCGTCACATAGGCAATATCTGCTCCCGATTCTTCCAGTTCTCTGACATTCATTCCATACCTGTCCAGTGATACAGGAACCGTCTGATAGGCCATTCCATTAGCAACCCGGTATGCCTGCTTATATGTGGGATCCTCAAAAGCGATTTTATGTTCCGGACCAAGGATCATTCCAAGGAGCATAAATATATAATCACTTCCTGCCCCGATCACGATCTGCTCCGGGGAGCAGTTCACTCCCCGGGCCTGATACAGGTAATTACTGATTGCATTGCGGAATCCGGCCTCTCCCTGTGGATCACCGGACCGGAATAATTCTGTCTTATCATCAATCAACACATCTTTCGAAAGCTTTCTCCAGACATTGTACGGAAAGCTCTTTAGATCAACACCATTCGGCGTAAAATCATACCGATAGACTTTTTGATCTTTTTTCCTGATCGGTATCCGGTCCTGTCCCTTTTGCAGATGATACAGCTCATCGATCTGTGCCACAAAAAAGCCGCGATAAGGTGCGGATTCAATATATCCCTCTGACAAAAGCTGCTCATAAGCAAGCTCTACCGTACTTCGACTGACCTCCAGATACTTTGACAAGGCTCTCGTTGACGGAAGTTTCTCTCCCTTCGGAATCTTGCCGATTTGAATATCCGACTTAATATAATCATAGATCTGCTCGTACAGTGGTTTTTTTGAGTGAAGATTTAAATTTATCGTCAGTTCGTTCATAGCTGATCCACACTGCTTACTTTGGCAGTTTAAATGAACTCTTCAGTGATACGATACGGTTAAACACCAGATTCTCTGGAGTAGAATCCTTAGAATCAATACAGAAGTATCCATTTCTGACAAACTGGAAGCTGTCATGCGGGCCTGCTTCCTGGAAGCTGTTCTCCACATAGCATTCTTTTAAGATTTCAAGAGAATTCGGGTTCAGATTCAGAGAACCATCTTCTTTATTGTATACGCCCTTTTCTTCATCGATGAGATTTTCATAGAGTCTTACTTCTGCCTTCTTTGCATAAGGCGCTGCTACCCAGTGAATCGTCCCCTTAACTTTACGTCCGGTAAATCCGCTTCCGCACTTTGTCTCCGGATCATAAGTACAATGTACCACTGTGACATTGCCATCCGCATCCGTCTCATAATTTTCACATTTTACAAAATATGCATGCATCAGACGCACTTCATTGCCCGGGAACAGCCGGAAATACTTTTTCGGCGGATCAATCATGAAGTCATTACGTTCAATGTAAAGTTCACGGCAGAACGGAACCTTACGCATTCCAAGCTCCGGATTCTCCATGTTATTATCCACATCCAGATACTCTACTTCTCCCTCCGGATAGTTATCGATCACAAGTTTGATTGGATCCAGTACTGCCATCATACGTGGCTTTTTCAGCTTCAGATCTTCCCGGATGCAGTATTCCAGCATCGCATAATCTACAGAGCTCTGGCTCTTGGATACTCCGCACATCTCAATGAACATCTTAATAGACTCCGGTGTAAATCCTCTTCTTCTGAGAGCCGCAATGGATACCAGCCTCGGATCATCCCAGCCGTCCACGATACCATCCATGACCAGCTTCTTAATATATCTCTTTCCGGTAACCACATTCGTCAGATACAGCTTGGAGAATTCAATCTGGCGCGGTGCCGGATCAAATTCACATTCTTTTACCACCCAGTCATACAGTGGTCTGTGATCCTCAAACTCCAAAGTACAGATGGAATGTGTGATATGTTCCACTGCATCCTCGATCGGATGAGCAAAATCATACATCGGATAGATACACCATTTGTCTCCGGTATTGTGATGCGTCATGTGCGCCACACGATAGATAACCGGATCACGCATATTGATATTCGGAGAGGCCATGTCAATCTTTGCACGAAGAACTCTCTCTCCGTCTTTGCACTTTCCATCCTTCATCTCCTCAAACAATCTTAAGTTTTCTTCAATAGAGCGATTCCGGTACGGACTGTTCTTTCCGGGCTCCGTTAATGTTCCACGATACTCACGGATCTCCTCAGCTGTCAGATCACAGACAAATGCTTTTCCCTTTTTGATAAGTTTGACCGCACACTCATACATGACGTCAAAGTAATCGGATGCAAAATACAGATGCTCTTTCCAATCTGCACCAAGCCATTTTACATCTTCCTTAATAGATTCGACGAATTCCATATCTTCTTTCATAGGATTCGTGTCATCAAATCTCAGATGAAACGTACCGTTATATTTCTTTGCAAGTCCTGAATTCAGAAGAATAGACTTTGCATGTCCGATATGCAGATATCCGTTTGGCTCCGGCGGAAATCTGGTACATACTTCACTGTAAACTCCTTCTGCAAGATCCTTATCTATTTCCTGTTCAATAAAATTTTTAGAAACTGTTTCTTCTCCCATAGGTCTCCTCCTTGTAGATACTTCAATTATGCTCATTATCTTATCATAAAAAATATAGTGAAACAAGGTTGATTCCACCTTTTCGCCAGCTACAGACGATTTTTCAGCAATACGAGCGCCTGAACTATGATCGCCGCATGATCTGCTGCCAGCATCCCCATCTCTTCGACAGAATACTTTTCTTCCCTGATCAGTCCACACGTCATATCTCGTTTTACCACGGCCGTTGTGTCAAGCTCACGGTCTGCATTTTCTATGTGAAGCACATAGAGATCCTGCTCCCGCTCCTTTGTCCATTCTGTCTGCTTTAACTCCAGTCGGACATCACACCATGCTGCATCCGCTGCATCATCTCCCGCCTGTACCTCTACCTGTTTCTCTTCTACCAGTGCCATATATGCTGTTGTGATCACACGTGTTCTGGGATCCCTGTCGCAATCTCCATATGTCCCGATCTGCTCCATCACGAGGCCTTTCACCCCGGTCTCTTCTTCCAGCTCCCGTCTGGCCGTATCATCCAGATCCTCATCCAGATTAATGAACCCTCCCGGCAATGCCCAGTATCCGATACTTGGATGATTTTTTCTCTTCACCAGCAGAATTTTCAGGCCCGAAAGAGACGCCTCCAGCTGATCTGTATATGCAAATATAACCGCATCCGTCGTGCAGCTCGGTGTACGATATCTGTATGGATCATACGCTTCCAGAAATTCCTCCAGTGTCTGTCCATTTGCATTTTTTTCTCCTGTTCCTTTAAATCTTGACACATCTTTTAAAAATGACGGCATACTTTTTTCCTTCTTTCCTTTTCTACATTTATTTTTTTAACGTCATCCAGGTTCCTTTCCATGCATAGAGAATGATCAGAATCATTCCCATAATCCAGGATAACGGATATACGCACATCAGTCGGAACAATTCATGAACCTCATGAAGCGCCACCGTAATCCAGATTACACGAAATACACACAGAGAAAACAGAATAATCAACATCGGCTGAAGTGTATGACCGGTTCCCCGGATACTTCCCGCCATGACATGCAGGATCGAAAGAGACCAGTAGAACGGACAGAAAAACTTCATAATATAGACTCCATATTCCACTACTTCCCGGTTATCCGTAAATACGCCTATCACCTGAGGTGCAAAAATCAAAAGCAGAATTCCTGTTATGATCGTATATATCACGCCCATTGCCAGCGAGACATACATTCCTTTTTTTACACGGTCATATCTGCCAGCTCCTGTGTTTTGTCCGACAAATGTGGTAGCTGCTGTACTGAAGCTCATAACCGGAAGAATGTTAAATCCGTCAATCTTAATATAAGCCGCAAATCCCGCCATCACATCCGCACCAAAACTGTTCACACTGGACTGTACGATTACATTGGAAAATGAGATCACCACATGTTGAATACCGGTCGGAAGTCCGACTTTAATAATCCTTGCCGGCAACTGGTCATAGAACCGGATCTCCTTAAGCCTCACCTGATAGCATTCCCTGCTGCGAATCAGAAAACGCAGAATAAAAATGCAGGACAAAAGCTGACTGATATCCGTTGCCAGAGCAGCTCCGACAATCCCCATATGAAACACTACAACCAGAAGAAGATCCAGTAAAATATTGGAAACTGCCGCGATGATCAGATAGATCAGTGAACGTCTGGAATTACCTACCGCATTCAGAATTCCTGCTGACATATTATAGATGACGGAAAAGATAATTCCACCAAAAAAAATCTGCAGATACAGTACCGCCTGTCCAAACACTTCCTGCGGGGTTCCCATCATTCTTAAGAGCGTCGGAACCAGTATAATTCCAATCAGTGTCATAAAAGCCCCTGCCACAATCGCAATCGCCAGCGTTGTGTGCACCGCTTTTCTTACCTCTTCGCTTTCCTGCGCACCAAAAAGCTGTGCGATCACAACTCCCGCACCTGCAGAAGCTCCCACGCAGAATCCGATCAGAAGATTAATAACCGATCCACTGGAACCAACTGCCGCAAGAGCCTCGCTTCCAATATAATTTCCCACAATGATCGAATCCATCGTGTTATACAATTGCTGAAATAGATTCCCAAGAATCAGCGGAATTGCATAGAACAACAGATTCTTCCAGATCGCGCCCTCTGTCATGGCTGTTGTCTTCTTCATATCCTTTTCCTCTTTTCTTCATACCAAAGAAAAACCCTTGATGATCATCAAGGGTTTTCCGTAAGCTGCCTAGCGGAATCGAACCGCCGACCTCCGCCTTACCAAGGCGACGCTCTACCGACTGAGCCAAGGCAGCACGCATATGTGATATGCAACATTGATAATATACAATATAAGAGGTCAATTTGTCAACCTTATTCTATTATTTATTTTCTGATTTCAATATCTTTTCCGTCTTACCCTTGATTCTCTGAAGCGCATTATCAATCGTCTTTGGACTGCGGTCCAGAAGTCTGGCAATCGTCCGGTAATCTGTTCCAAGAAGGTGGAGATACAGCACTCTGTTCTCCAGATCACTCAGACTTTCCTCCAGGCGGCTTTCAATCAATTCTGCAAATTCCCGACTCACAAACAGTTCCTCCGGATTGGTCTCTTTCGAAGCTTCCACTGTATCGATCAGAGAGCTCTGATCTTCTCCTTTTTCATACAGGGAAACATAACTGTTCAACGGACTGTGTTTCTTTCTTTTGGAAGCCTCGATCGCTGAATACATCTGTCTGGTAATACATAGTTTTGCGAAACTGAAAAAAGAAGTCTCCTGTTCTGGATCATAGTCCTGCACAGCCTTGAACAGTCCGATCATCCCTTCCTGAATCAGATCATCATTTTCTCCGCCGAGAAGATACATGGCATTTGCCTCCTTGCGGACCAGATACTTATACTTCTCCATGATATAGTCCATGATCTTTTTGTCTCCACTTCTTTGCATCCGGATCAACTGCTCATCCGTCATCTGATTATAATTTGACTTTCCCATTCTACTGTAATCTCTGTCTGACGATCTCATAAGCCAGTACACCTGCTGCCACAGATGCATTCAGAGAGTCAATATCTCCTTTCATCGGAATGCTGGCAATATAATCACAGTGGTCTTTCACCAGCCTGCTTACACCTTCCCCTTCATTTCCAATCACCAGTCCGATCGGTCCTTTCAGGTTCAGATCATACATGGAGCTTCCTCCCATATCGGCACAGACAAACCAGAGGCCTTTTTCTTTCAACTCCTCCATTGTTCTTGTCATATTGGTAACCTTTGCCACCGGTGTATAATTCAGAGCTCCTGCCGAAGTCTTCGCCACCGTAGCCGTAAGTCCCACGGCCCGCCTTTTCGGGATAATCACTCCATGTGCACCTGCAAGATTTGCCGTACGGATGATCGCCCCCAGATTGTGCGGATCCTCAATGTTGTCCAGAAGGATCAGGAATGGATCCTCACCGCGCTCTCTGGCAAGTTCCAGCATATCCTCCACTTCTGAATACTCATAAGCCGCTGCAAGTGCAATCACTCCCTGGTGCTTTCCCGTCGCAGATATCTGTGACAGTCGTTCCTTTTCCACAAACCGGATCAAAGTATCATGCTTCCTTGCTTCTCTTACAATCGTTCGTACCGGACCATCCTGACACCCGTCCAGCACATACAGCTTATCAATCGGTTTTCCCGACCGGAATGCCTCCAGAACTGCATTGCGCCCTTCAATCATATTTTCATTCACATGTTTTTCGTTATTCATACAGACTCCTTATACACTTTCCAGACTATCTAATCCTATTTTAACCAGATCGAGCATTCTTTTCCACTCTTTTTTCAAATACAGATATCCCATCAGAGCCTCGAACCCTGTCGCTCTGCGGTAATCGGTAATAGACTGGTTCTTGGCGGGTGATATACTTTTGGCATTTCTTCCTCTTTTATACACTGCATGCTCATCCTCTGTCAGATGCTCCTGTATCGTGCGCATCATTCTGGACTGCGCAGACGCCTGTACCAGAGAACTGGTCATGCGGTGCAGTTTCTGCACCTGTTTATTCCCTTCATTAATCACCAGGGATTTGATGATCAGATCGTAGATACTGTCCCCGATATATGCCAAAGTAAGAGGTGAATATTCTCTGATATCCACCTCCTGCATTTGAAACAAGTCCTGCATATAAGTGTCAAACTGCCACTCTACGCTCTTTTCCATTGTACTCCTTCTCGGGTATCTTTTAATACGATACCCTTCTCAAGTAATTCATCTCTGATTGCATCCGCTCTGGCAAAATCCTTTGCCTTACGCGCTGCCTGGCGCTCTTCAATCAGTTTTTCAATCTCTTCATCCAGCATCTCTTCCTTTTTGTCTACGATCAGTCCAAGAACATCGGTCAGCTTCACCAGAAGGTCAAACATTGCCTGAAGATACTCTCTGGAGCTGTCTGCACTCGCCGTTGTATTGATATATTTTACCAGATCAAAGACTGCTGCCACCGCATCGGCTGTATTAAAGTCATCCTCCATGGCTGCTTCAAACTTCTGCACGAATTCATCCGCTTTTGCATAAGCTTCCTTTTCTTCCTCCGTGATAGCCTCTGCTTTTGCATTGCCCATTAAGAACTTCAGATTGTCAGCTGCATTGACAATACGTTCCAGTCCATTCTTGGATGCTTCCATCAGATCAGCACTAAAGTTCAGCGGACTTCTGTAATGAGCACTCAGCATAAAGAATCTCAGCACCTGCAGATCATACTGCTCGCTGATTTCACGTACCGTACGGAAGTTGCCAAGAGATTTGCTCATCTTACGGTTATCGATGTTCAGAAATGCATTATGCATCCAGTATTTTGCAAATTCCTTGCCGTTGGCGGCTTCACTCTGAGCAATTTCATTTTCGTGATGCGGGAATACCAGGTCTTCCCCACCTGCGTGGATGTCGATCTGCTCTCCCAGATATTTCTTTGACATCTCAGAGCACTCGATATGCCATCCCGGCCGTCCTTCACACCATGGAGAAGTCCATGCAGGCTCTCCTTCTTTTTTTGGCTTCCACAGTACAAAATCCAATGGATCTTCCTTTTCATCTTCTCCTGTAACCAGAAGAGAACGTTCACCGGAACGAAGATCATCCAGGTTCTTATGGGAAAGCTTTCCATAATCTTTAAACTTCCTGGTACGGTAATATACGGTACCGTTTTTCTCATAAGCATATCCCTTGTCGATCAGCGTCTGGATCATATCGACCATCCCACAGATTTCTTCTGTCGCCAGAGGATTCCTGGTTGCAGGCTTGATGTTCATGCCATCCATATCTTTTTTGCACTCTGCGATATAACGCTTAGATATCTCATCAGAAGAAACGCCTTCCTCTATCGCCTTTTTGATGATCTTATCGTCTACATCCGTAAAATTAGACACATAATTCACATCATATCCTTTATACTCAAAATATCTTCTGACTGTATCAAATACAATCATCGGTCTTGCGTTTCCAATATGGATAAAGTTATAAACAGTCGGACCACATACGTACATCTTGACTTTTCCTTCTTCCAAAGGTACAAATTCTTCTTTCTGTCTGGATAATGTGTTAAATATTTTCATCGTTCTTTTCCTCTCCTTCTAATGTTTTCGCACTTTCCTCTTCTTTACAGTTTTTACATTTCATCTGTTTTTCCATCTCGAGAATCTGTCTGTGCATGCGCAGGTTATCTTCCTGCAGTGCCATAATATCATTGCTGATCGGATCCGGAAGATGTACCTGATCCAGATCCAGACGCGGAATCTTCTCATCGCCCATCTTCACAATTCTTCCCGGAACACCTACCACCGTACAGTTTGGCGGCACTTCTTTGAGAACGACACTGCCGGCTCCGATCTTGGAATTCTCCCCAATCGTAAAGGAACCTAAGACCTTCGCTCCGGCGCTGACCATAACATTATCCTTCAGCGTAGGATGACGCTTTCCCTTTTCTTTTCCGGTTCCTCCAAGGGTTACTCCCTGATACAGTGTAATATTGTCTCCAAGTTCAGCTGTCTCTCCGATAATCACGCCACTTCCATGATCAATAAAAAGCCCTTTTCCGATCTTTGCTCCCGGATGAATCTCGATTCCCGTCTTTCTGGCTGCTCTCTGAGAAACCCATCTGGCAAGAAAATAATGCTTTTTCAGATACAGCTTATGCGCAACTCTGTAATGCAGAATTGCCTTAAAACTGGAATACAGGAATACCTCCATATTAGATTTGATTGCAGGATCTCTTTCCCGGATCACCTGGATCTCCTCTTTCACATATGATATCATACCCATGACAATCTCTCCTTTTGATTCAACTGAAATAAGTTTTATAGCGTAAAAAAACTTCGCCTCCTGCAATACAAGAGACGAAGTATATCCGCGGTTCCACTCTTATGAAAGAATCTCTTCTGTACCATCCCGCAAGATGAACGAAAACATTCTACCCTCCATACACGTAACGTGTGTAATCCCGTATCCGGCTAATACTCCCTCCGCATCAGATACTCACATGCAGTCAGTTTTTTCACCAGATCGACTCCCGGACGCACTTCACAGCCACTTTGCTTAAAACTGCTTTCAGCCGGTGACAGTTTTTCTCTGAAAGCTCCATAATCTGCTACTCTTCCCGTTCTACGTCTTTGCCATATTGATTATATATTATGCGAAAACACAGAATTTGTCAACCTATTTCCACCGAATCTCCACCTTAAACAGATCTGCCTCTGTCTCAATCCTGAGCTTTCCTTTCTGAAGCTCCACAAAGCTTTTCACGATTGCAAGGCCAAGTCCGGATCCTTCTGTATTTCTGGAGCTGTCTCCTCTTACGAAACGTTCCGTAATCTCCTCCGGATTAAAGTCAAGCTCTTTTGCAGAAACATTTTTCATGCGCACTACCGTTTCTTCTCCTTCCCGGCAGATATCTACATAGACCCTCGTATGAGGCAGCGCATACTTCACAATGTTGATCAGCAGATTTTCAAAAATACGGTAGGTCTTCTGACTGTCAAGTGACACAATAATCTTCTCCGGATCGTATGTACACCGGAATTCCAGATCTGCTTTTGTAATCTTATCTTCCAGCTCCAGTTTTACCTGTTTGAAAAGATTCACAATGTCCACATCCGTAATGTCAAGTGTCACATTTTTACTACTCGCCTTGCTGATTTCGAACAAATCCTCGATCAGGGCTTTCAGACGCATGGACTTACGGTCCAGCACATCAATATACTCTTTTTGATTCTGTGGATCTGTTTCCTCCTTCAGAAGATTCACATACGTAATGATTGCAGTCAGCGGTGTCTTCAGATCGTGCGAAACATTCGTGATCAGTTCCGTCTTCATCCGCTGACTTTTCACCTCTTCATCCACCGCTTTTTTGAATCCTGTCTGAATCTTTCCAATCTCTGTCTTAAACGGTTCAAATATTCCAAGGTCTTCCGTGATCTCCAGATCCAGATTACCTCCGGCGATCTCTTCGGTAGCTTTTAAAAGAACAGCATACTTTTTCTGGAGATCTCCATAAAACTTTCGAAGGATAAAGAACAGTATCACCGAATAGATGATCAGCGCCATGATACCAAAGAACCACATACAGCAAATCAAGCTTAGAAGAATGAAGTTCCAAAGTACAATCGTCAGAATCATCCGGTTATTCTTCTGAGAAAAATCAATACTCATAACAGATTCATATCCCTTCCGGAACCATCTTTTCCCTGTATCCGCGATGAATCTTGCCGCTTTCTTCGCATAATGCCACAGTGGGCAAAACAATGTGCGCTCTTTCATATATGTTCTGACTCCAAGCACATAGATCTGGCGCACACAGGATGCTGCCCAGTAGGTAACCGTAAACACCAGGATCCAGACTGCGACATCCAGCATATTAATTACCCCTTTATTTCTATAAAGCAGCCATTCGCACTGATTCACCACGATCCCGAATACAACAAAGAACAAGACGGCAACCACTTCAAACCGGGCCTGAAAGATGGTCTCCCGACCAGTCTGTAAAGACGGAATCATCGGATAAATCCATGCCAGAATCGCAACCGCAAGCATCAGTATCAACATATAATTATACATCTGATCCGGCACAGCAGCTTCATAATAGTACCAGTCTGCCAGATACGTCTCCATATTCTCTTTTGTCATTGCAAATATATACGTCCGGTTTTTTGGTGTCTGAAGAATATCTTTCCACTCTTCATGATTTTCATCAAAATGATTGAGAATCTCCCGAAGATATGTGGTCTGTTCTTTTTTGTAATCACTCTTTTTGATCACAACCTCCGGTGTTCCGTACTTATCATATGTAACAATCATTCCGATCGCATAAGAATTCAGATTATTTTCCGACAGGGACTGTCCAGATTCTACAACACTTTTTGCAATGATCTTACCTTCCTCACCTCTCACCTGATAATCCAGATATGGATACAAATAATCAAACTGATCAAGCTCATAGGTTATGTTTTCCTCCAGCCATGTTCTAATTTCTTCCTGATCTATATCTTCTCTTTCAGTTTCCTGATTATACAAAATATACGAAGCTTCGATAAATCGCACCAGAAAATCAGTCGATGTAGCAGCTGACCGGCTGGAACTCTCCATCAGTTTCTGCGACTGTGCATACCACACAGAATATGGCGACATCATTACGACCGATGCTGCTATTATTGTAACTATCATTAATACGACTGCCAGCTTATGCCTGTTTTTCAATTTTGTATCCAACTCCCCACACCACCTTTAAATATTTGGGATCTTTTGAATTGATCTCTATCTTTTCACGAATATTTCTTACATGAACCATAATCGTCTCCGTATTCACCGCCCGTTCATTCCATACTCTCTCATAGATCTCTTCCGCAGAAAAAATCCGTCCCGGACTCTTCATAAGCAAAAGCAGGATCTTGTATTCCGTCGGTGTCAGCTTCACCGATTCTCCGTCCACGGTCACTTCCATGGTATCCTCATTGATTTCCAACCCGCCGATGGTATGAACATGAGCATCTTTCTCATTACTCTGCAGCCGCTCCATAAACCGCCGGTAACGCCGAAGCTGGGAATTGACTCTCGCCAGAAGTTCCATCGGAGTAAACGGCTTTGTCACATAATCATCTGCCCCCATATTAAGTCCCATGATCTTATCTACCTCCTCTGATTTGGCAGATAAGAATATCACCGGAAAATCATACTTTTCCCGTAGTCGGATCGTCATCTGGATCCCATCCATTCTTGGCATCATTACATCCACGATTGCCAGATGAATTTCCTCTCTTTCAATGACTTCCAGTCCTTCCACACCATCCGCCGCCTGATACACCTGATACCCCTGGCTTCGCAGATAGATTTCTACACCTTCCCTGATTTCTTTATCGTCTTCCACTACCAGAACATGATTCATTTCCATTGCTGTCATTCCTTTCTTTCTTCCTGTGTAAAACCAGATATTTCTACATCTCTAAGACCTCCTTTGTTGTGATGTATTTATCGTAAAGGAGAAATCTTAAGAGCGAGATGTTAGAATTCTAAAGATATTCTAAAGAAATAGGATTGTTGCAAACTGATTCGACAGAAACATCGTTTGCAACAATCCCATACTTTTAAACCACTTCATTCAGATAGATCCTGGATAAAGGAATCATTTTCCTCAGTTCTTCTTTCATCCGTTCTGACATGTTCACGCCGTCTTCTTCACAAATTTCGTCCGGTGTTTTTGCACCGAACACCAGACTTGCAAGCGCTGCAACCGTAATCGTCCCTTCGCTGTTCTCTCGTTTTCCATCCATCAGCATGACACCGGAGAACTCCGTTCCCGTGATCATAACACAGCGATTATTCTCTTCGATCAACGGATCTGTAATCTGGAAACAGGTACCCATAAAGCTTGTAAGTCGAAGCGACATCAGCATTCTTCTGACATCGACAATCCGAACCATGATCTTCGGCTTGTCCTCTGCCTCGTCTTCTCCGGCATCAATCCGGATATCAACAATCTGTCCGTCCTTTCGGAACACTTTCAGACATCCCCCGTCACTTGCGTATTCATGAATCAGTCGCTTGTAATAAGCAACATCCCTTTTGGCGTACACTTGATATCCATCTGCCAGATGTCCGGATGCATATTTCGCAATCTCTTCACAATCTGCTTCGGAAGCCGTAGTAACCAGGATGCCCCTTTCCACATCCTGCTTATGATAATAGAATCGCTTCTGTTCGTATACGGTTCGAAAATCAAATGGAAGATAAATATTTTCAGATGCAGGCATCAAAAAGGTAAATGTCTCCCCATTATGATACATCTCATTTAATGCATTTTTCAAAAGGGCCGCCATATATCCACGCTTGCGATAGGACTGCTGCGTCGCAACAGCCACAATGTAATTGGCATCTTTTTCACTCCCGTTAACCAGAAGCTTATATGGATTCAGATGAAGCATTGCTCTGATTTCTCCCGCTTCTTCTATTACATAGATCTGATTATCCTTTGTTTTCTCGGTATAGTAATAGTCCACAAAACTTTCACTGTCTTCAGAAAACACTTCTTCATACAACGCTCTGGACAGCTTCTTTTCTTCTGCTGTTAAACTTTTTAATTTCATAATCCGACCACTCCTGTATGACCTGTCATTCTGTCTGTATCTACAATCATTTTTTTAAACAGCCGCCGCAGCCGGCACATCCGACTTCTCCCGGTCCGACTGTATAACTGTAATTTGCAATAGTCTCAAGACATGCGATTGCCTGTGCAGAGATACCTTCCCCGCTCCCGGTAAATCCCAGTCCCTCTTCCGTAGTTGCCTTAATATTGATCTGATCCACTTCAATATGCAGTGCATTCGCGACATTCTGACGCATGATCTCTATATACGGTGCCATTTTCGGACGTTGTGCTATGATCGTTGCATCGATATTGCCGATCACATACATCCTGTCCTCAATCAATTGTCCTACATGTTCCAGCAGCCGGATACTGGATATTCCTTTATACTGTGGATCTGTATCCGGAAAATGTTTTCCGATATCTCCAAGTGCTGCCGCTCCAAGAAGAGCATCCATGATCGCATGAAGAAGCACATCTGCATCTGAATGCCCCAGCAGACCCTTTTCATACGGAATTATCACTCCTCCCAGTATCAGATTTCTGTCCTCCACCAGACGATGAACATCATAACCCATTCCAACTCTCATTGATCACACCTCTGTCTTTGTATTCTCATCTTCACAACTGACTTCTTTTATATCATTCTTATCTGCTTTCCTCTCATCCGGAACGTCTTCTGATTCCTCTTCATCCTCGTCCTCATAATCCTTCCGGTAAAGTACCAGAACCGCATTTGCCAGAAGGAACAGACCAATTCCCATAAAAGCGATTCCGATCAGCATAAACAACATGACATTATCCGAATTCCCCTCCAGGACTCCTTTAAAAAGATCAAATCCCAGATATATCAGATATCCTCCTGCCAGAATTCTGATGATCATTCTACTCTTTGTTGGCATATAGAATCCTCCTTTTTCATCTATTTCATGCATACGATACACGTTTTTTCATATGTTTTGTATTATATATGATTTTATATTATTTGTATATATGAATCATCAAAAGATTTCTTATACTCCCGCCGTACAAAAAAAGAGAACCACTTCTGTGATTCTCTCTTTAGTAGCGGGAACTGGATTTGAACCAGCGACACCACGGGTATGAACCGTGTGCTCTAGCCAACTGAGCTATCCCGCCATATTCGGTATATATGGGACCAATAGGGCTCGAACCTATGACCCTCTGCTTGTAAGGCAGATGCTCTCCCAGCTGAGCTATGATCCCATATTTTGTAAGTTCTTCTCTCGAACCGACTCCGTCATTATACTATTAAACCTCATCAAATGTCAACACTTTTTTTCATTTTTTTATTTTTCTTTTATTTTCTTTTTTCATGGTAAGACCCTCGTCGGATCTGCTGATCTTGCAGGGGTCTTACCGTGTATTATCAATTCTGCAATCTGATACTATACAATTCCCTGAGCGTTCATGGCATCTACTACTTTTTCAAATCCTGCGATATTAGCTCCGGCAACATAGTTGCCTTCCATACCATATCGTTTTGCTGCATCGTCCATGTTGTGGCAGATATTGACCATAATATCCTTCAGTTTTGCATCCACTTCGTCAAATGACCAGCTTAAGCGTTCACTGTTCTGAGACATTTCAAGTGCAGATGTTGCCACACCTCCGGCATTTGCTGCCTTTCCCGGTGCAAAGAGAACACCGTTTGCCTGAAGGTACTCTGTTGCTTCCAGCGTGGTAGGCATGTTCGCACCTTCACATACTGCAACACATCCGTTTGCAACCAGCTGCTTTGCATCTTCCAGATGCAGTTCATTCTGTGTTGCACAGGGAAGTGCAAGATCCACTTTAACGGACCATACCCCACGGCCTTCATGATACTCTGAATTCGGACGATATTTCTTGTATTCCGTCAGTCTTGCGCGGTTTACTTCCTTGATTTCCTTCAATGCTTCTACATCAATGCCTTCCGGATCGTATACCCATCCGTTAGAATCGCTGACTGTAACAACTTTTGCACCCAACTGCTGTGCCTTTTCTGCTGCATAGATCGCAACATTACCAGATCCGGAGATTGCAGCTGTCATACCTTTGATAGCTTTTCCATTAATCTTAAGGAGTTCCTCTGTCAGATACAGAAGCCCATATCCGGTTGCTTCTGTTCTTGCAAGGGATCCGCCGTAGCTTAATCCTTTTCCGGTCAGAACACCTTCATATGTTCCTCTGATTCTCTTATACTGACCGAACATATATCCGATCTCTCTTGCACCTGTTCCGATATCTCCTGCCGGGACATCTTCATCTGCACCGATGTATTTACTGAGCTCCGTCATAAAGCTCTGGCAGAATGCCATGACCTCTCTGTCGGATTTTCCCTTTGGATCAAAATCAGAGCCGCCTTTTCCGCCGCCGATCGGAAGACCTGTTAATGAGTTCTTAAAGATCTGCTCAAATCCAAGGAATTTAATGATTCCAAGATTTACAGACGGATGAAGACGTAAGCCTCCCTTATATGGTCCGATTGCGCTGTTAAACTGTACACGATAACCGGTATTTACATGAACCTGTCCCTTGTCATCTACCCATGGCACACGGAACTTAATCTGTCTTTCCGGCTCTACAAGTCTCTCAAGAAGAGCATCTCTTCTGAACTTTTCTTCGTTTGCTTCCACTACCACTCTTAATGATTCTAATACTTCTTTGACTGCCTGGTGGAATTCCGGTTCTGCCGGATTCTTTGCTACTACCTTCTCCAGGACTTCATCAACATATGACATTGCCATATACCTCCTAATGTAATATCCTTCAAAGTCGCCGCATACTACAGGTTTCTCAACTATTATCCCTTCAATTCCTGCGAATGGCCTGACACAGGAAAAGCACCTTCTGCGTAAGTATGCAAAAAAAGAACGGGCAGACAAATGTCCACCCGTTTTTCTCAGACGCCTTTGTCCATTACTATTGTAAGAGAAAACTCTTAAGAACGCAAGACGTTTGTCAAAATTTTATCTTATTTATTGAATTTTGATTCAGCAAATCCTGCATTATGCAACTCGTATGCACTTAAAACGCATTTATTTTAGTAGGTTCGTTTATCTATTATCAATTATTTATGAAACAGATCGCGCTCCAAATTGCATTTTATTTAAAATATGCAACACCAGATTCAAATATCTTCAGATCCTGCTCTCCATAGATATTCTTAGCAACAGAGCGTGCACGTCTTTCTGAATGTGCCATCTTTCCAAGCACACGTCCGTCCGGACTTGTAATTCCCTCGATTGCGCAGTAAGAACCGTTCACATTCCACTCTTCATTCATCGTGATATTTCCATCCGGATCGCAGTACTGTGTTGCAACCTGTCCATTTGCAAACAGCTTATCCAGCCACTCTTTGCTTGCAACAAAACGTCCTTCTCCATGAGATGCCGGATTCGTATATACACCGCCAAGTTCTGCCTGCTGAAGCCATGGAGACTTGTTGGTTACAACTTTCGTGTATACCATCTTGGAAATATGGCGTCCGATCGTGTTGTATGTCAGTGTCGGAGAATCTGATGTCTGTCCGGTGATCTCACCGCCCGGTACAAGACCGAGCTTGATCAGCGCCTGGAAACCATTACAAACGCCGAGTACCAGTCCGTCCCGTTCATTCAGAAGCTTCTCTACTGCCTCTTTCATCTTTGCATTCTGGAATGCAGTTGCAAAGAACTTCGCGGAACCATCCGGCTCATCACCGGCACTGAATCCACCTGGGAACATAATAATCTGGGACTGGCCGATTGCCTTTTCAAATACATCCACGGAATCAATGATATCAGAAGCACTCATATTTCGGAAGACTTTTGTAATCACTTTTGCACCGGCTCTCTCAAACGCTCTTGCACTGTCATACTCACAGTTGGTTCCCGGGAATACCGGAATAAATACCGTCGGCTGAGCAATCTTATGACTGCAGATATGGATATCAGAAGTACGATACAGGCCAGTCTCAATCTTCTCTTCCTGTCCTTCTGCCCCGGAATTGGTCGGGAATACTTTCTCCAGTGGCTCTTCCCATGCTGCCACTGCATCTGAAAGTGCAATCTTCATGCCGCCGTAAGTAATCGCTGCATCTTCTGTCACTTCACCAATCACTGTATATGTAATCGAAAGTTCAGATACTTTATCAGCCGGAACTTCTGCAATGATATCACCAAAAGCAGGAGTAAACAGGTCTCTTGCATCCACATTATGCTCAATCTTCACACCCATTCCATTACCAAAAGCCATCTTGCTGACAGCCGCTGCGATACCGTGTCTATCAAGCGCATATGCTGATACAATCTTTCCGCTGTGTACGTCCTCTGCAAATTTTCCATACTGATCCATGACTTTCTCATATACAGGAACATCATATTCATCCGTCTCAATCTGAAGCCATACCAGCTTGTTTCCTGCATTTTTAAGTTCAGGTGTAATAATATCTTTTTCAGCTGCAATATCCACTGCAAATGATACCAGTGTCGGAGGAACATCAATATCCTCAAATGTTCCTGACATACTGTCCTTTCCGCCGATGGACGGAAGGCCGTATCCAAGCTGCGCACTATATGCACCCAGAAGTGCTGCAAACGGCTGGCTCCATCTGTGCGGATCTTCTGTCATACGACGGAAATATTCCTGGAAGGTAAAACGAATCTTGCTGTAATCTCCACCGGTTGCCACAATCTTGGCTATCGATTCTGTTACTGCATAGATTGCTCCATGATATGGACTCCATGTAGACAGATACGGGTCAAATCCATAACTCATCATTGTAACTGTATCACAGTCTCCTGTTAATACCGGAAGCTTTGCAACCATGGACTGCGTCTCTGTCATCTGGTATTTTCCGCCATGCGGCATGAATACAGAAGCAGCTCCGATGGAACCGTCAAACATCTCAACCAGTCCCTTCTGAGAGCATACATTCAGATCTCTCAGAGTCTCCATCCATTTTGCTTTCACATCATCGACTTCTTCTCTTACAAGAATGCTGTCCTTGCGACTCGGAATATCCACTGCAACCGTCGTCTCCTGATGTGCTCCGTTTGTATCCAGAAATGCTCTGGACAGATTCACAATTTCTTTTCCTCTCCAGGACAGCACCAGTCTCGGCTCTTCCGTTACTACCGCAACCTTGGTTGCCTCCAGATTCTCTTCTGCCGCATATCCCATGAATTCTTCTACATCTTTTGGATCCACAACAACAGCCATACGTTCCTGAGACTCGGAGATCGCAATCTCTGTTCCGTCAAGACCTGCATACTTCTTCGGAACCTTATCAAGATCTACTCTGAGTCCGTCTGCCAGCTCACCGATTGCAACGGATACACCACCTGCGCCAAAGTCATTACATTTTTTAATCAGTTTACTAACTTCTTCTCTCCGGAACAAACGCTGAATCTTACGTTCTGTCGGCGGATTTCCTTTCTGAACCTCTGCTCCGCAGGTCTCGATGGATTCTTCTGTATGTACCTTGGAAGAACCGGTAGCTCCGCCGCAGCCGTCACGTCCGGTACGACCGCCAAGAAGAATGATGATATCTCCCGGGTCTGATGTCTCGCGGATCACCGCACGTCTCGGTGCAGCTCCCAGAACAGCGCCGATCTCCATACGTTTTGCAACGTAATTCGGGTGATAAATCTCTTTTACAGCTCCTGTTGCAAGTCCGATCTGGTTCCCATAAGAACTGTATCCGTGCGCAGCTTCCCGAACCAGTTTCTTCTGCGGAAGCTTTCCTTTCATAGTATCTTTTACGGATACTGTCGGATCTGCAGCACCGGTCACACGCATTGCCTGATATACATAAGTACGTCCTGACAACGGGTCACGAATTGCACCGCCGAGACAGGTAGCAGCTCCACCAAACGGCTCGATCTCTGTCGGGTGATTATGTGTCTCGTTTTTAAAATTCACAAGCCACTCTTCTTCCACGCCGTCAACCTTGATTGGCACAACAATACTACATGCATTGATCTCATCGGATTCTTCCTGATCCTGTAACTTTCCTTCCTTTTTCAGTTTACGCATCGCCATCAGCGCAAGATCCATCAGGCAGACAAACTTATCCTCTCTTCCCTTAAAGATCTCACTGTGGTCATGGATATACTGTCTGTATGTCTCTTCAATCGGTGCTTTATAATCACCTTCTCCGAATGTTACATCTGTAAGCTCTGTAGAGAAGGTTGTATGACGACAATGATCGGACCAGTAAGTATCCAGAACACGAATCTCTGTCATGGACGGATCTCTGTCTTCTTCCGCCTTGAAATAATTCTGGATATGCTGAAAATCCTTAAAGGTCATCGCCAGACCGAGAGAACCGTACAATGCTTTCAGATCTTCTTCCGCCATATCCTTGAAACCGTCAAATATCTTAATATCTTCCGGCTCATCGTATTTCATGATCAATGTATCCGGCTTTGTCTCATCAGTTTCTCTGGAATCCACCGGATTAATACAGTGGGCTTTAATTGCCTCAAATTCTTCTTCTGAGATTGCTCCATCTTTCCCTTCAATCACATACGTGATTGCCGTCTTGATTACCGGCTGCTCATCTTCTTTGATAAACTGAATACACTGAACAGCAGAATCTGCACGCTGATCAAACTGACCCGGAAGGAATTCTACTGAAAACACTTTACTGTCCGGTGATACAGGGAATTCCTCCTGATACAGAGTATCTACCGGCGGCTCAGAAAAGATTCCATTACATGCTTTTTCAAATGTCTCATCTGAAATATTTTCCACATCATAACGGATCAATACACGTACACCTGCAACGTCTTTAATTCCGAGATAACTCCTTACCTCATGTTCCAGATCGGCAGCCTGCACCCCAAATCCTTCTTTCTTCTCCACGTACACTCTTCTTACATTGCTCATAAGTCATCCTCCATAAAATGTAATATACGATCTACTGGTTTCATTTTAAC
>NZ_JAFBIZ010000036.1 GCF_021531995.1 Faecalicatena contorta | reverse complement strand
TGTTCGTTCATTCGAAGTTCAACCTTTCTGATAATAATTCCTCCCATCAGCTTAATGAGAGTATCATACCACATTCGGGACATTTTTCTTTGTGGTATATTAGGACAATATCAAAAATGGTTTATAATTCAGATAAAAATCAAGTAAAATCCCTTGACAAGCGGCAAAATACGTAATAAACTAATCTAGCGTGCACAAAAGCAAGCAATATGTTTGTGCGCGTTTATTCAGAAGATGAATAAGCAACTTATTATAATCGTAGGAGGTGAAAGAGAATGCCAACATTTAACCAGTTAGTAAAAAAAGGACGTCAGACATCTGTAAAGAAGTCAACAGCTCCTGCTCTTCAGAAAGGGTATAACTCTTTAAGAAAGAGAAGTACGGACGCTTCTGCTCCACAGAAGAGAGGTGTATGTACAGCTGTTAAGACTGCTACACCTAAGAAGCCTAACTCAGCTCTTAGAAAGATCGCCAGAGTTCGTCTGTCTAACGGTATCGAAGTAACAAGCTATATCCCGGGAGAAGGACACAACCTTCAGGAGCATAGTGTTGTACTTATCCGTGGAGGAAGAGTAAAAGACCTTCCAGGTACAAGATATCACATCGTAAGAGGAACACTTGATACAGCAGGTGTTGCTAAGAGAAGACAGGCTCGTTCAAAATACGGTGCTAAGAGACCAAAAGATAAGAAATAATTCTATATTGAATGTAGTCACAAACAGAACTATGATTAAGTAAGTTGCAAGGTATATAGATGATGTATGCCCTATGCACTACACAGTATCATTAGAAAGACACATGTGAGTACCGATGAATTAATCAGAATGTTTAAGGAGGGAAGAACCGTGCCACGTAAAGGACATACTCAGAAGAGAGACGTATTAGCGGATCCGGTATACAACAACAAAGTGGTTACAAAGCTTATCAACAACATCATGCTTGATGGTAAGAAGGGTGTAGCTCAGAAGATTGTATACGGAGCGTTTGAAAGAATTGAAGCAAAATCCGATAAGCCGGCAATTGAAGTATTCGAAGAGGCTATGAACAATATCATGCCAGTTCTCGAAGTAAAGGCAAGACGTATCGGTGGAGCAAACTATCAGGTACCGATCGAGGTTAGACCTGAAAGAAGACAGACATTGGCTCTTCGTTGGCTGACTATTTTTTCTCGCAAAAGAGGAGAAAAGACAATGGAAGAAAGACTGGCCAATGAAATTCTTGATGCAGCTAACAACACAGGCGCATCTGTAAAGAAGAAAGAAGATATGCACAAGATGGCAGAAGCAAACAAGGCATTTGCTCACTATCGTTTCTAATTTTTTAGGAGGCAACAATGGCTGGAAGAGAATATCCATTAGAGAGAACTAGAAATATCGGTATTATGGCACATATTGATGCTGGTAAGACTACACTGACAGAGCGTATTCTTTACTATACCGGTGTAAACTATAAGATTGGTGATACTCATGAAGGTACTGCTACCATGGACTGGATGGAGCAGGAGCAGGAAAGAGGTATCACAATTACTTCTGCAGCTACAACATGTCACTGGACACTGGAAGAGAATTGCAAACCGAAGCCGGGTGCACTGGAGCATCGTATCAACATCATCGATACTCCGGGACACGTTGACTTTACGGTAGAGGTTGAGCGTTCCCTTCGTGTACTGGACGGTGCCGTAGGTGTGTTCTGTGCAAAGGGTGGTGTTGAGCCACAGTCAGAAAACGTATGGCGTCAGGCAGACACATACAACGTACCAAGAATGGCATTCATCAACAAGATGGATATCCTTGGTGCTGATTTCTACAATGCCGTTGAGCAGATCAAGACAAGACTTGGCAAGAACGCAATCGTTCTTCAACTGCCAATCGGTAAGGAAGATGAGTTCAAAGGAATCATCGACCTGATGGAAATGAAAGCTTACATCTATAACGATGATAAGGGTGATGATATTTCCATTGTTGATATTCCGGAAGACATGGCTGATGATGCAGAACTGTATCATGATGAACTGATCGAAAAGATCTGTGAGCTGGATGATGATCTTACTCTGATGTATCTGGAAGGTGAGGTCCCGTCCGTAGAAGAACTGAAAGCAACATTGAGAAAAGCAACATGTGAATGTACAGCTGTTCCGGTATGCTGTGGTTCCGCTTACAGAAATAAAGGTGTTCAGAAACTTCTGGACGCAATTCTTGAATATATGCCGGCTCCGACAGATATCCCGGCTATCAAGGGTGTTGACGAAGATGGCAATGAAGTGGAAAGACATTCTTCTGACGAAGAGCCATTCTCAGCACTGGCATTTAAGATCATGACAGACCCGTTCGTAGGTAAACTGGCATACTTCCGTGTTTACTCAGGAACAATGAATTCAGGATCTTATGTACTGAATGCGACAAAAGGAAAGAAAGAACGTGTTGGACGTATCCTTCAGATGCATGCAAATAAGAGACAGGAACTGGATAAGGTATACTCCGGAGATATTGCTGCAGCGATCGGATTCAAGTTCACTACAACAGGTGATACAATCTGTGACGAGCAGCATCCGGTAATTCTGGAATCCATGGAATTCCCAGAGCCGGTTATCGAGCTCGCAATCGAGCCTAAGACAAAAGCTTCTCAGGGCAAACTTGGTGAGTCTCTTGCAAAACTTGCAGAAGAAGACCCGACATTCCGTGCTCATACTGATCCGGAAACTGGTCAGACAATCATCGCCGGAATGGGTGAGCTTCACCTTGAAATCATCGTAGACAGACTTCTTCGTGAATTTAAGGTAGAGGCTAACGTAGGTGCTCCTCAGGTTGCATACAAAGAGGCATTTACAAAGGCTGTTGATGTTGACAGTAAGTACGCAAAACAGTCTGGTGGACGTGGACAGTACGGACACTGTAAAGTTAAGTTTGAACCAATGGACATCAACGGCGAAGAGACATTCGTATTCGAGTCTACCGTTGTCGGTGGTGCAATTCCGAAGGAATACATTCCAAAGGTTGGAGAAGGTATCGAGGAAGCTATGCAGTCCGGTATCCTTGGCGGATTCCCGGTTGTTGGTATCAAAGCTAACGTATATGATGGTTCTTACCATGAAGTCGATTCAAGTGAAATGGCATTCCACATCGCAGGATCTCTTGCATTCAAGGATGCTATGAAGAAGGCAGCTCCGGTTCTTTGTGAGCCAATCATGAAGGTTGAAGTTACAATGCCGGAAGAGTACATGGGAGATGTTATCGGTGATATCAACTCTCGTCGTGGCCGTATCGAAGGTATGGACGATCTGGGCGGCGGAAAGATCGTACGTGGATATGTTCCGTTGTCTGAAATGTTCGGATACTCTACAGACCTTCGTTCCAGAACACAGGGACGTGGAAACTACTCAATGTTCTTTGAGAAATATGAGCCGGTTCCGAAGTCTGTACAGGAAAAAGTATTGTCAAGTAAAAATGACTAATTAAATAGTAAAAAGGCTTGAAAAACTGCTGGATTTGAAATATAATCAGAGATAGCCGAGTAAACGTAAATAATGAATTATGCCATAAGGCGCTAAAAATAAGGAGGATATTCAAAATGGCAAAAGCTAAATTTGAAAGAACAAAACCACATTGTAATATCGGTACAATCGGTCACGTTGACCATGGTAAAACTACTCTGACAGCTGCTATCACAAAAGTTCTGTCTGAGAGAGTAGCAGGAAACGCTGCTGTAGCATTCGATAACATCGACAAAGCTCCAGAAGAGAGAGAGCGTGGAATCACAATTTCTACAGCTCACGTTGAGTACGAGACAGAGAAACGTCACTATGCACACGTTGACTGTCCGGGACATGCTGACTACGTTAAGAACATGATCACTGGTGCTGCACAGATGGATGGTGCTATCCTCGTAGTTGCTGCTACTGATGGTGTTATGGCTCAGACAAGAGAGCACATCCTGCTTTCTCGTCAGGTAGGTGTTCCTTACATCGTTGTATTCATGAACAAATGTGATATGGTTGACGATGAAGAACTTCTTGAATTAGTAGAAATGGAAATCCGTGAACTGCTCGACGAGTATGAGTTCCCGGGAGATGATACACCGATCGTTCAGGGATCTGCTCTGAAAGCTCTTGAAGATCCATCAGGAGAATGGGGAGACAAGATCATGGAACTTATGGAAGCTGTTGACAGCTACATTCCAGATCCAGAGCGTGCTGTAGATCAGCCATTCCTTATGCCTGTAGAGGACGTATTCTCTATCACAGGACGTGGAACAGTTGCTACTGGTAGAGTAGAGCGTGGAACACTTCACGTATCTGATGAAGTAGAAATCGTTGGTATTCACGAAGAATCCAAGAAGACAGTTGTAACAGGTGTTGAGATGTTCCGTAAGCTTCTTGATGAGGCTCAGGCTGGTGACAACATCGGTGCTCTTCTTCGTGGTGTTCAGAGAACAGAGATCGAAAGAGGACAGTGTCTGGTTAAACCGGGATCTGTAAAATGCCACAGCAAATTTACATCTCAGGTTTACGTATTAACAAAAGATGAAGGTGGACGTCATACTCCATTCTTCAACAACTACCGTCCACAGTTCTACTTCAGAACAACAGACGTAACAGGTGTTTGCGGACTGCCAGAAGGAACAGAAATGTGTATGCCTGGTGACCACGTAGAAATGACATGTGAACTGATCCATCCAGTAGCTATGGAGCAGGGACTTCGTTTCGCTATCCGTGAAGGTGGACGTACAGTAGGTTCAGGTGTAGTTAAGGAAATCCTTGAATAATCTGAATTTCGTTCATTGACATATGTATAATAAGCCCTGGAAACTTCGGTTTCCGGGGCTTTTTCTCTTTTATTTGTAAAGATTCAATCCATTTTCTACAGAATTGGGCGATCTGCAAAAGTTTGTATGTTAATACCCTATTTTATCCCTGGATGTAACTATATTCTTAAAATTATTGGGCGGTAATATTTACCTTTTTATGATATGCCCAAAAGCAACTATGTAGGCACTATTTATGATTTCACTAGAACAACGCGAAACCATAGAGGATGGTTGTTATCAAAGGGATTGAGTGATATAATTTTTTATAATATCAATATGAAAAAGAGATCAAAAAGTGATAGATGAGGAAGGGAGAAATTAGCGATATGAACATAACAGAACCGGAGATTGAAATTATAGGTGCATCGATCATAGATGTGCTTGTGCGTCCTGCCAGAGAAGAGGTATTCGAGTCAGGATCATATGAAGCGGAGGACATCAAGATGTCGATTGGTGCCGATGCGCTGAATGAAGCGACGATTCTTTCGAGAATGGGAAAAAAGGTGCGGCTTGAGACGATCATAGGAAAAGATCAGGCGGGACAGTTTATTTATCGACATTGTGAAAAAGAAGGAATACAGCTTGGCGAGGGCTGCCTCAGGGATAACGAAACAACGGGAATCAATGTGGTGCTTGTGGAGCCGGATGGGAATCGGGATTTCCTGACAAATGGAAACGGCACACTCAGGAGGCTGACCATTGATGATATACATATGCCCTTCCCGGAAAGCGTAAAGATTATCTGTTTTGCAAGTATCTTTGTATTTCCGAAGATTGGAACAAAAGAAATGCAGGAGATATTCGAGACAGCAAAGAAACAGGGCAAGATCGTATGTGCGGATATGACAAAATGTAAGCATGGAGAGACTGTAGAAGATCTGGCTCCGGCACTTGTGCATATTGATTATCTGCTCCCGAATGATGCAGAGGCGATGCTGTTTACCAGAACGGATACTGTAGAAGAAGCAGCGGAGCGATTGAGAGAGGCGGGTGTCAGTAATGTGATTATCAAATCTGGGAAACGCGGTTGTTATGTAAGTACAGATGAACAAAGCGTATGGGTTCCGGCGGTTCAGGGGGTTCATTGTGTTGACACAACAGGTGCAGGAGACAGTTTTGTATCCGGATTCCTCTGCGGGCTTCTGAATGGAAAAGATGTTATGGAATGTGCAGAGTATGGAACCATATGCGGCGCGAAAGCAGTAAAAGTGATGGGTGCGACAGAATGGATATAAACAGAATTCAGAAAACAGAGTATACGCATGAGATCATCATGCCGAATAATGATATCCCTTTTAAGATGTTTTTGTTCGAGGGAAAGGATGGCAATTATATTCGTAATAAACACTGGCACCGTTCGGTTGAGATATTTGCCCTGTTTGAAGGAGAACTGGAATTCTTTTTGAATGAGGCAAGTTATCCGCTGAGTCCGGGAGAATTCATGCTGGTTAACTCCAATGAGGTACATTCTATTCATTCTCCGAGGAAGAATATGACGGTCGTTCTTCAGATTCCTCTTTCTACATTTGAAAGATATTATACGGATGAGCGCTTTATCTACTTTACACACAGCTCTAAAAATCAAGATGAAGAGGTTATGTGTCTGATCCGGGATATGTATGAGACTTATACGGGTGCGCAGACGGGATATGAATTCAAGGTACAGAGTCAATTTTACATGCTGGTCTATCTTCTGGTCAGCAAGTACCGGGAAACGGAAGTGGATGAAGAGATGCTGAAGGCAAACCGGAAACTTAATAAGCTGTCTATGATTACAGAATACATGAAGGAAAATTACAGTCAGGAGCTTCCGCTTGCACAGGTTGCAGAAAAGTTTCATTATTCCCCAACTTATCTTTCAAGAATGTTTCAAAAATATGCGAAAGTCAATTATAAGACGTATCTGGATAATCTGAGGCTGAGCCATGCGTATCAGGACCTGATGAATACGGGATACACAATCGGCATGATTGCAGAGATGAACGGATTTGCAAACAGCAAAGCATTTTCCAAAGTCTTTCAGTGCCGTTACGGCATGCTGCCAAGTCAGTTCCGGAAAAAGCAGGAGAAAGCATGAAAAAGACAAAAAAATGCTATAAAATGGCTAATTATTTGGTGGTATACAGAAAAAATGGTTGATATAATGACATTATAATAAATTGGTTTAGGAGGATGGTAACTATGAACAACATGCCAGAAGTAAAAGTGGGAATTGTAGCAGTAAGCCGTGACTGTTTTCCGGAGAGTCTGTCAGTGACACGCCGTGAGAACCTGATGAAAGCATATACCGAAAAATATGATGCAAAGGAAGTATATGAATGTCCGATCTGTATCGTAGAGAGTGAGATTCATATGGTACAGGCTCTGGAAGACATTAAGAAAGCAGGATGTAATGCGCTTTGTGTATATCTTGGAAACTTTGGACCGGAGATTTCGGAGACTCTGCTTGCGAAACATTTTGACGGACCGAAGATGTTCGTTGCAGCAGCAGAAGAGAGCGGCAATAATCTGATCCAGGGACGTGGAGATGCATATTGTGGTATGCTGAATGCAAGCTACAACCTTCAGCTTCGTAATATTAAGGCATATATTCCGGAATATCCGGTCGGAGACGCTGAGGAATGTGCCGATATGATTCATGAATTTATTCCGATTGCAAAGGCAATCGTAGGCCTGAACGATCTGAAGATTATCAGCTTCGGACCTCGTCCGCTGAACTTCCTTGCTTGTAATGCGCCGATCAAGCAGCTTTACAACATTGGGGTTGAGATCGAAGAAAACTCTGAGCTGGATCTGTTCGAGGCATTCAACAAGCATGCGGGAGACGAGAGAATTCCTGCAATTGTCAAAGAGATGGAAGAAGAACTGGGAGCAGGTAATAAGAAACCGGAGATTCTTGCAAAACTTGCACAGTATGAACTGACTCTGAAAGACTGGGTAGAAGAGCACAGAGGATATCGCAAATATGTTGCAATCGCAGGAAAATGCTGGCCGGCATTCCAGACACAGTTTGGATTTGTTCCATGCTATGTAAACAGCCGTCTGACCGCACAGGGAATTCCGGTATCCTGTGAAGTGGATATCTACGGAGCACTGAGTGAGTTCATCGGAACAGTAGTAAGTAATGATACAGTAACGCTTCTTGATATCAACAACTCTGTACCGAAGGATATGTTTAAAGAAGATATCGAGGGCAAATATCCATATACACAGAAAGATACATTTATGGGATTCCACTGCGGAAATACTGCATCCAGTAAGCTTTCCTTCTGCGAGATGAAGTATCAGATGATTATGGCAAGAGCGCTTCCGGAAGAAGTAACACAGGGAACTCTTGAAGGAGATATCGTTCCTGGAGATATCACATTCTTCCGTCTGCAGAGTACCGCAGACTGCAAGCTTCGTGCTTACATTGCACACGGCGAAGTACTTCCGGTTGCATCCCGTTCTTTTGGAGCAATTGGTGTATTTGCAATTCCGGAGATGGGAAGATTCTATCGTCACGTGCTGATTGAAAAAGGATATCCTCATCACGGTGCGGTTGCATTTGGACATTTTGGAAAAGCATTATTTGAAGTATTCAAATATATCGGTGTTCCGGTAGAGGAGATTGGATACAATCAGCCGGCTGGAGTAAGATATCCGACAGAGAATCCATGGGCATAATCAGAAACCAGGCAGGAGGCGTCATATGTTATATATAGGTGTAGATCTTGGGACATCCGCAGTGAAACTTCTGATGATGGATGAAACAGGAAAAATTCAGAAAATCGTATCAAAAGAATATCCATTGTTCTTCCCACATCCGGGATGGTCTGAGCAGAAACCGGAAGACTGGTTTGCTCAGTCTATGGAAGGAATCAAGGAACTGACTGCAGAATGTGACAAGTCGAAAGTTGCAGGTATCAGTTTTGGCGGACAGATGCATGGTCTGGTTGCTCTGGATGCAGAGGATCAGGTGATCCGTCCGGCGATCCTGTGGAATGACGGAAGAACAGGGGAAGAGACGAATTATCTGAACGAAGTAATCGGAAAAGACAAGTTATCCGAGTATACAGCGAACATCGCGTTTGCCGGATTTACGGCTCCGAAGATTCTCTGGATGAAGAAACATGAACCTGAAAATTTTGCGAAGATTGTAAAGATCATGCTTCCAAAGGATTATCTTGCATATCGTCTGTCAGGTTCCTTCTGTACAGATGTATCTGATGCGTCAGGCATGCTTCTCATGGATGTGAAGAACCGCTGCTGGTCCAAAGAAATGATGGACATCTGTGGAATTACAGAAGACATGCTTCCGAAATTATATGAGAGTTACGAGGTGGTAGGTACTCTGAGACCGGAGATTGCAGAAGAACTGGGACTGTCTCCGGAAGTGAAGGTCATCGCAGGAGCTGGTGATAATGCAGCGGCAGCAGTTGGAACAGGAACGGTTGGAGACGGTATGTGCAATATTTCACTCGGAACATCAGGCACTATCTTTATCTCCAGCAAGAAATTTGGAGTGGATGAAAACAATGCGCTGCATTCATTTGCACATGCAGACGGCAATTATCATCTGATGGGATGTATGTTGAGTGCTGCATCCTGTAACAAATGGTGGAATGAAGAGATTCTGAAGACAAAAGACTTCGCCGCTGAGCAGGCAGGTATCACCAGACTTGGAGAGAACAATGTATTTTACCTTCCATATCTGATGGGTGAACGGTCACCACACAACAACCCGGATGCACGTGCGATGTTCATTGGAATGTCTATGGATACGACCAGAGAAGACATGACACAGGCAGTTCTGGAAGGCGTTGCTTTTGGGCTGCGTGATTCACTGGAAGTAGCAAGAAGTCTTGGCATTCAGATCGAACGCACAAAGATCTGTGGTGGCGGTGCAAAGAGTCCGCTGTGGAAGAAGATGATTGCCAATATCATGAACCTGAAGGTAGATGTAGTGGAAAGCGAAGAAGGCCCTGCGCTTGGAGGTGCAATGCTGGCAGCAGTCGGATGTGGAGAATATCCGGATGTGGAAAGTGCGGCTGCTCAGATTGTGAAGGTTATTGATACTGTAGAGCCGGAAGCAGAGCTTGTTGCAAAATATGAAGAAAGATATCAGAAGTTCAGAAAGATCTATCCGACAGTAAAAGAATTATTTTCGTAAATATTTATGAATAAGTGGCGTCGGTGTATGGATAAGACACATTTGCGTGTGTTCCATCTGTACACCGGCGTTTTCGTATGTTAAAATATAAACGGTTGTAAATAGAACATATTATCAGGAGGAAATGGGATGGAAGATCATAAGATTATCCAGATTGAGGACAAAGTACCGTTTAAGCTGCTCGTTCCGTTAAGTATTCAGCACATGTTTGCGATGTTTGGAGCATCCGTACTGGTGCCTTTTATCTTCGGAATTAACCCGGCAATTGTGTTGTTTATGAATGGAGTGGGAACGCTGATATTCATTGCGGTGACGAAAGGAAAAGCACCGGCATATCTGGGCTCCAGCTTTGCGTTTCTTGCACCGGCAGGAATTGTAATCAGTGAGATGGGATACGAATACGCATTAGGTGGATTTGTGGCAGTAGGCTTCTGCGGCTGCATCTTATCCTTTATTATCTATAAATGTGGAACCGACTGGATTGATATTGTCCTTCCGCCGGCGGCGATGGGACCGGTCGTTGCTCTGATCGGACTGGAATTGTCAGGTTCGGCTGCAAATAATGCAGGTCTTCTGGATGAGCAGATCGATATGAACAATGTAATTGTATTCGCGGTAACGATTGGAGTGGCAGTCTTTGGAAATATTCTGTTTCGTGGATTCCTTTCTGTAATTCCGATCCTGATTGCGGTGATTGTAGGATATATTGCAGCATTTGCATGTGGTATGCTTGATTTTTCACAGGTTGCGGCAGCCGGATGGTTTGCACTTCCGAATTTCCAGACACCAAAATTCGACCTCGGTGCAATTATGATGATTCTTCCGGTATTGCTGGTAATTGCGTCTGAGCATATTGGCCATCAGGTTGTAACGAGTAAAATTGTCGGACGTGATCTGTTAAAGGATCCGGGACTGCACAGATCTCTGTTTGGAGATAATTTTTCTACGATGTTGTCAGGTTTGATCGGTTCTGTTCCGACAACTACTTACGGCGAAAACATCGGAGTTATGGCAGTGACTAAGGTATACAGTGTACGTGTCATTGCAGGAGCAGCTGTTCTTTCCATCATCTGCTCATTTGTAGGAAAGCTTTCGATGCTGATTCAGACGATTCCGGGACCGGTAATCGGAGGAATCTCTTTCTTACTGTATGGTATGATCGGAGCATCCGGTATTCGTATTCTGGTTGATTCCAATGTGGATTATGGACGTTCCAGAAATCTGATGCTGACTTCCATTGTATTCGTAACAGGACTTTCGGGAGTTGCTGTAAAGCTTGGAAATATTCAGTTGACCGGAATGGTACTGGCATGCGTAGTTGCAATGGTACTGAGTCTCATTTTCTATATTCTTGATAAATTAAATCTTACAAATGACCGGGAAGAAGCATAGCAGAATCAGCGAAAAAAATATATATCGGGCGGAGGAAATCATGAGTCTTCCGCCCGTATTTTTTGCGATAAAAAGCGAGGAGCCGAAAGGTTCTGGCCAAATTACTTTGAATGTAAAAAAAATTACAGAGTGTACTCTAATACTCTTGCATTTTTAGAATGATAGTGCTATACTTTATAAGATTTTTAGAACGAAAGTGCTAAATTTAATAAGAATTTTAGAAAAATATAGCACGTTATTCTGACGAAGAGGAGAGCAATATATGACAGGAAAAGAACTGTTCGAGAAATTACTGGAGTCTTATCGATCCAGTTTTGATATTGAACGGAACTATGATATCGATGGGGATACGTATGATGCACATGCAGCCTTTAATGTGACCAGTTCAAAATATGTCCTGGTAAAAAAGGCAGAACTTTGGCGAGCCGAATGTTTCGAGCATGTGTTTTTCCGTGTTACAGATGAACTTCAGATGGGAGAGCTAAAGAAGTTCCGGGAAGAAATAGATTTTTTTATTGAACCACAGCTCGTAAGAGGTGGAGAAAAGCTTCCGCTGAAAGATCACATGTATACATATATGACAGCGATATATATCTGTGAGAATGGTGCTTCGGACGATGTGCAAAAGGCGGTTAGGCAATTCAAATATATGAAGAACTATCTATTTACAATTCGAGGATACAGTGAGGCACGGATTCTTGTATTTGACATGAAGAATTGTAAAATATATGGAAATCATGCAGCAAAAGATATGGTAAAGGGCTATAAAAAAGCCAATATCATCTAAGCTGTACAGAGTTTTGGGCTTTGTGGCTTATATAGAGTCCTGAAATAAGAATACAGAGAAGCATGTATCGTACATGCTTCTTGTATAAATACAATAACATTATACAAAGGAAAATGAGGAGGAATTAACTATGAATGGTGTTGTAGTATTGTTAGTTGGTATTGCAATTCTTGTCGTTGCTTATCTTACATACGGCAAATGGCTTGCAAAACAGTGGGGAATCGATCCTTCAAGAGAGACTCCGTCACACACGGAGGAAGATGGTGTGGACTATGTGCCTGCAAAAGCACCGGTCCTGATGGGACATCACTTTTCTTCTATTGCCGGAGCTGGCCCGATCAATGGTCCTATTCAGGCGGCAGTATTTGGATGGGTTCCGGTACTTCTGTGGGTTCTGATCGGAGGTATCTTCTTCGGTGCAGTTCATGACTTTGGTGCATTGTATGCATCTATCCGTCATAAAGGACAGTCTATCGGTGAAGTTATTGCTGATACAATGGGTTCAAAAGCAAAGAAGCTGTTTATCATCTTCTCTTATCTGACATTGATCCTGGTAGTAGCAGCATTTGGATCTATCGTAGCAAATACATTTATGGCAACCTATACAGAAAGCGGTGCGGTTGATTATGCAGCAAGTGCAGCAAATGCAACAACAGCGATGATCTCTATTCTGTTCATCCTGATTGCAATAGCTTTCGGTTTCCTGGTATACCGTAGAAATGCAGGTCTTGGCGTTTCTACAATCGTTGGAGTAGTAGCGATTATCATCTGTATGGTAGTTGGTATGAACTGGCATCCGATCTACTTAAGCAACAAGGCATGGATGATCATTGTTGGTATCTATATTCTGGCAGCATCTGTTGCACCGGTTTGGATCCTGCTTCAGCCACGTGATTACTTAAGTTCATTCTTGCTTTACTTCATGATGATCGTTGCAGTTGTTGGTATCGTTGGATGCGGATTAACTGGTGGGGCACATATGGATATTCCTGCATTTACAGGATTTATGGATACAGTTGCTCCGACAGGAACTTCTCTTGGATATATGTTCCCGGCATTGTTCGTTACCATTGCATGTGGTGCTATTTCCGGTTTCCATTCACTGGTTGGTTCCGGTACAACAGCTAAGCAGCTGAACAGCGAGAAAGACGCACAGCCAATCGCGTATGGCGGAATGTTAATCGAATGTGCACTTGCAATTATTTCTCTTTGTGCTGTAGGTTATATCTGGTCCAGTTATTCTGCTGGTGAAACAGTAGTTCCAACTGCAGTATTTGCAACAGGTATTTCCAAGATGCTTGGTTCTATTCCGGGTCTTGCAGGAACAGAGAAGATCGCTTATACATTACTGGTTCTTACCGTATCTGTATTCTGTCTGACATCTCTGGATACAGCAACACGTCTTGCACGTTATATGTTCCAGGAATTCTGGCTGGAACCAGGAGAAACATACAAAGATGTGACAGGATATAAGAAAGTTCTGACTAATCCGTTCGTAGCAACACTGATCACGGTTGTACTCGGAATCGGACTTGGAATTACAGGTTATGCAAATATCTGGCCACTGTTCGGTGCAGCAAACCAGCTGCTTGCAGCTCTTGGACTTCTTGCGGTTGCAACATGGCTTGGAAAAGCAGGAAAGAACAACAAGATGTTCTATATTCCGATGGCATTCATGCTGATTGTAACGATTACATCTCTCTGCTTCACAATTAAGGGCAACGTTCTTGGAGTAATGGCTGGCGGTGAAGGTACAACATGGTGCCTGATTCGTGCAGTAATTGCTGTTCTGCTGGTTGCACTTGCAATTGTACTTGCGGTAGATGGAATTAAGACTATGATGAATCAGAAAAAAGAAGCATAAGAATAAAAACGTATGAAAAAAGAGGGGTTAGCCCCTCTTTTTTTCAATTGCCATAATCATGTCAACTCGTGTCTGATGTCTTCCACCCATGAACTCGGCATCCAGCCATTCGTCAACGATCATTTTTGCCATCTCAGAACCCACAACTCTTGCACCTAAAGCAAGAACATTGGTGTTGTTATGTTCTCTTGACAGCTTCGCGGAATAAGGTTCCGAGCATACGACTGCTCGAATGCCTTCTACTTTATTGGCTGCAAGAGAGATTCCAACACCGGTGCCGCAGATGAGAATTCCAAGATCCACTTCTTTCGAAGTAACCGCACGTCCCACTTTTTCGCCGTATTCCGGATAGTTACAGCGGTCATGTGTATCCGTGCCGAAGTTGACAACTTCGCAACCCCTTTCCTGAAGATGAGCTACAATCTCATTCTTCAGCTCTACGCCTGCGTGGTCATTCCCAATTCCAATTTTCATGTTACTAACCTCTTCTTCCTGTTTGTGTTGCCTATTCATTATAGTATTAAGGAATTGGTTTGGCAATATGTGAATCAAAATCAATTTCCAATAATTCATCAAACCGGTGAATGGTCAGAAATGGATCCTTAACCGTTCCGAATCCATAAGACACATATACCATAGGAACACCTGCTTTCAGACAGGCATCCGCGTCGCCCTGAGTATCACCGACATACACTGCGGTCGAAAGATGGTTTCGATCCATGATCAGACGAATCGTGTCGTGTTTCTGAAGACCGGTGTCACCATGGCAGGTATAGTCTGTGATATATTTTGAAAAACCGGTGTTCTTTAAAAATGATTCAATATAACCACTTTGACAGTTACTTACAATGAACAAAGGATAGCGTCCGGACAGTGCTTCGAGAGTATCCGGCACATGCTCATAGATCGGACAGGGAGCTGTTTCCATCCAGCGATTTTCATAATCGAATAAATGAACTGACAACTGTGTCTGTTCGGTAGGGCTGAGCTCCGGAAACAGAGTGTTGATGATAACGTCCAGAGGTTTTCCGAATTCTCTCCTTAACTGGGCTCCGGTGATGGTTCTGGAAAGCTTTGTACGATCCCGAATCGCCTGATTCCATGATTTTGCTACTTCATCTGTGGGGTTCCACAGGGTTCCGTCTATATCAAATATAATTCCGTCCATAAATGACCTCCTGCATTTTCATATTTGCTTATAATAATTTCTCCAGTTCTTTTTCTACACTGTCGGTTATTCCGGTACAGTAAGCTGCAATCCCGGGAACAGCGTTGGCCATGGCAAAGCTGGTTCCGGCAAGTTTCAGCATAGGAAGATCGTTCCACTGATCTCCAAACACCATGCATTCATCGGGAGCGATCGACAGCTTCTTAAGAATCTCGTTGAGTGCAAAACCTTTATCGGTGCCAAATGGGATAAAATCAACCCATCCGCTGCCGGCGTGGACAACGGTAATGACATCGCTGAACAGAGCGTGATATCTTTCATATACGGCATGGATTTCCGGTGGATTATATACGGCCATCTTCATGACGGGACCGGGAATCGACAGCAGATTATCCACAGTCGTAATATCATTTTTTATAACGTTACACATGTGATGTTTGAAAGCGGGATTGTGCGTTTCGATATACATGTGATCTGTACAGGAAGCGGCCAGTTCGCAATCCTGATAGTGATGAACCGTTTTTGTGATGTTTTGGACGATAGAAGGATCAATCGTGTGAGGAATATGAACCTGATCGTTATGTACATACATAGAGCCACCTTCACAGACGTAGGAAATATCGTCCTTGACTTCGTGAAATAAATTCTGAAGATTATAATATTGCCGTCCGCTTGCGGCGACAAAATGAATCCCTTTTTTGTGAAGCTTTCGTATGATCGGAAAGATAGAGGGATTCAGACTCTGTGCTCCGTTTTGGAGAAGCGTACCATCCAGGTCACTTGCGACTAATTTTATCATATTCGTAGTCCTCCTAAATTGTTTTATCGATAGCACAATTAAAAATGTTGCGATGTACTGGTATTATTATAGAAGAAAATGTTGAAAAAGAGTAGGGAGATTGTTATTAATATAAAAGAAATTTTTTTGGTATAAGGAGAGGTTTTGTATGACGGAAAGAATTGATCGTGTATTAGCGAAGATGGAAGAGAAAGGATTGACACAGAGAACACTCTCGGTATTGATAAGACATGGCCGGCACGTTTCCTGATCCCGCTTCAGGAGAGATGCCCGCAGATGAAGACCGTATGGGGTTCTGATTGTGTAGATGGTGTCCGTGCAGTAAAGAATGAAGAAGAAATTGCAATTATGAAAGAAGCATCCGTAATCAATGACAGTGTTATGGAGAAGGTTTCAGCATTTATTAAAGAAGGAATGACAGAAAAAGAAGTTGCAGACTTCATTGATTCAGAATTTATGGCAGCAGGAGCAAGCGGACTGAGTTTTGACACGATTGTATGTTTTGGACCAAACGCAGCAGATCAGCACCATACACCGAGCGATACAAGAACTTTGAAAGAGGGAGAGTGTGTCCTGATCGATATGGGATGTGTATGGAAAGGTTATTGTTCTGATATGACAAGAACCTTCTATTGCAAGTCAGTAGATGAGGAACAGAAAGCAATCCACGATCTTGTGCGTACCGCAGTGGAAAAAGCAGAGTCTGTAATCAAACCGGGAGTACGTTTCTGTGATATTGACGCACAGGCGAGAGACCTGATCGATGAGGCTGGATACAGCGAGTATTGGAAGATTCGTCTTGGTCATTTTATCGGATAGGAAGACCACGAATATGGCGATGTAAGTCCGATTAATAAGAATGTTGCAGAGCCGGGTATGATCTTCTCGATTGAACCGGGAATCTATATAGAAGGAAAGTACGGAGTTCGTATTGAAGATCTGGTACTTGTTACAGAAGAAGGACATGTACTTCTGAATGCGGTTGATAAAAAATGGAAGATTGTAGGATAATCTGAAAAATAAGGTTACCGAATATAATTTAGGGCATATCTTAACATGAGAGAATATTACTCGAGGTGTTGAGATATGCCTTATTCAATCATGCTGGATGCGGGTCATGGGGGAAGAGATCCCGGAGCCGTCTATCAGGGAAGGCAGGAAAAGGATGACAATTTGAATCTGGTCCTTGCAATCGGACAGATCCTGCAGGAACGTGGAATAGATGTAGAATATACAAGGACTACAGATATATATGAGACACCTTATGAAAAAGCCATGGAAGCAAATAATGCAGGAGTTGATTTTTTTGTATCCATTCATAGAAATTCATTTCCGATCGATAATGAAGTATCGGGTGTGGAGAGTCTTGTGTATGCCCTTACCGGGATAAAGTACCAGATGGCTTTAAATATCAATGAGCAGCTGGAAGGGATTGGATTTGTGAATCTGGGGGTACATGCGCGGCCCAATCTGGTTGTACTCAGAAAGACGAAGATGCCGGCAGTTCTTGTGGAAGTGGGATTTATTAATTCGGAAACAGACAATATGCTGTTTGATAATAATTTTCAGGATATTGCACTGGCTATTGCGGAAGGGATCCTGGATACCATATACATGGAAGAAGCAGCAGAACCAGAGTATTATCGCGTGCAGGCCGGTGCATTCCGCAATCACAGATATGCCCAGCGACTGCTGGATGAATTACTGGAACAGGAATATCCTGCATTTATAGATGATACCGGACCCTATTACCGTGTGCAGGTAGGGGCATATGATACTCTGAATGAGGCTGCAGATATGGAAAGAAGGATGAAACGGGCAGGGTATCAGACGGTAATTGTGCGATAGTTGTTTTGCGTTTCCGGACAGAATTTAACATGGATTTTCCCTTTGCCTTTGCAAAGAATTAACATCGTTTCGCTATAATACGCTGAGAACAAAGTAGAGAAATGTATGCAGGAGGCGATGGGAAGATGAAAAAATTATGGGAAATCATCTGTAAATATTCGGGAAAAGAATACGTAGAAAGTGTATTTCTGGGAGTAAATATCATCAGGTGGACAATAGGAACACTGGTTCTGGGTCTCTTTTTCTGTGTTGTAACCGGAACAGATATCATGCTTTGCATTACAAATCTTATGTGTGTGGCTATCTATGCGGGAATCATTATGGGACTGTTTGGAGGAATTTTTTTCTTGATGAGAAAGTAATAATTGCAATCGGGGGTGAAAAAGGAAAACCGCTGTTTACGTACTGACCGTACTATGCTAATATATCAATTATGAAGTGACTTCCGTGTCAGAGGCAGAAAGCCACACGGATCAGCATTGTATGGAGGCGTAGAGAAAATGTCTGACAGACTGCAATTTAAAGAAAAACTGAATGGGGTTCTGGAACTGGCAAAGTCGCAGAAGCACCGTATTTCATTAGAGGAAGTAGAAAAATATTTTGAAGAGGATCAGCTGTCACAGGAGCAGATGAATCTGGTGTGCGAGTATCTGATGTCGCAGAGAGTAGCGGTAGCCGGATATGTAAGGGAAAAAGGGACGGTAAAAGAAGAAAATACGGAAGAGGATATCTATCCGCTTGGTGAAGAAGAACGTGTATATGTTGAAACATATATGAGTGAGATTGAGCAGATGGCAAAGGGAACTGCTGATGATGCAAGGATGGCGGGATATCTTCGTATGGTCGTCGAAGAAGCTGTAAAGCTTCACAGTCCGGATGTCTTTATTGGAGACATGATCCAGGAGGGAAATATGGGTCTGATGCTTGCTCTTGGAGCAAATACGGAAAATATGGAAGAGGCAGCCGATGTCCTCGAAGAAGTCCGGGCAGGTATGCTTGCGATGGAAGAGACGCAGAATGAAATGAAGCGCCAGGATCACAAGATGGTGGAACGGGTAAAAGAGCTGGATGAAGTTATTAAAGATATGAAGGAAGAGTATGGAAGAAAGGTGTCGGTAGAGGAAGTTGCGGAACGCATGGGTGTTACCGAAGAGGAGATAGAGGATATCCTGAAGCTTGCAGGAGAAGATACAAAAGAAGAATAAGTGACAGGGACTGTATGATGATACAGTCCCTGTTGCTTATTCTTCTTTTTTTGTTTCTGGTTCCGGAAGATATACGTGGACGCTTTCAATCCGGTTTTTGTCAAGCTTTTCTACGATCAGTCGAATTCCGGACTCGGTAGTAATGTGATCGCCGGCTTCCGGAAGACGATCCAGGCGTTCGATGATAAATCCGCCAAGAGAATCGTATTCGTCAGATGTCAGATCCAGATCCAGCCGGTCATTCAGATCGTCCAGATTCATGGAGCCTTCCACAATATATTCGTGTTCATTTATTATTTGAATAAAATCTTCTTCATTTTCATCATACTCGTCGTGAATTTCCCCGACGATTTCTTCGAGAATGTCTTCCAGTGTGATGAGACCGGCTGTTTCGCCGTATTCATCCAGTACAATAGCGATATTGAAAGAAGCTTCACGCATCTCGACAAGAAGCTCGGAGATGCTTTTGTACTCATAAGTGAAATATGCTTCCCGCATGATGTCGCGGATATGAAATTCCCCTGTGTTGTCGTATAACAGAAGATCTTTCATGTTGATCGTACCGATCACATTGTCAGTCGTTTCTTCGAAAATAGGAAGTCTTGTGAATTTGTCTTCCCGGAAAATTTCGATTAATTCTTCATAAGTGCTGTCCACATCTGCAAATGTAACGTGTACACGAGGTACCATAACGTCTTTGGCGCGTGCATCGCCCAGGTCAAACACATTATAGATCATTTCCTTTTCCTCGGATTCAATCACACCATCTTCGTGGCTTACATCTACGATTGTACGCAGCTCTGATTCTGTCATCATGTCGGTTCTGGTATTCGGATCTACCCGAAGAATAAAAAGAATGCTATTGGACAGTCCGTTGATCAGGATGATGACAGGAGTCATAATCTTCATATACAGATGAATCACAGGAGCATATGCAAGAGACATCTTTTCGGCGTGAAGAGTTGCCATTGTTTTGGGCGTAATTTCTCCGAATAAGATGATCAATACAGTTAAAAGAGCACTTGCCATCGCGATCATGGAGCCTCCAAGCCGATATGCAAGGCTGGTTGTCAAAGATGCAGCAGACAGGTTCACGATGTTGTTACCGATCAGGATTGCGCTTAGCATCTTGCTGGAATTGTCTGTAATGTTCATAACAGTCTTTGCGCGTTTGCTTCCTTCGTCGGCAAGTCCTCGGATTCGCATACGGTTAACGGTTGTCAATGCGGTCTCTGCAGACGAGAAGAAAGCAGAGAGTCCTAATAAAATTAATAAGATAATTAGTTGTGAGACGTCGCTCGAGTCCAATTGATAAGTTCACTCCTTTTTGAAATAATACTTGGAACTAATATAACCCATTTAAGGTAAATTTGCAAGTGTACGTTGAATTTAGAGGATGTTTAGTGTATGATGAACGGTGATAATAGGTGTGTACCTATGAGAAATGTTTTGAAATTGAGAAAGAATATGGAGAAGAAGATGGATCAGATTTTTTACAATGAATTAAAACATATATTAACAGAAGAACAGATCAGGGTCGATGAACCGATGAAGAATCACACAACCTTCCGTATCGGAGGACCGGCATCTTTTTTTGTAATTTCGGAAACGGTGGAGGACGTGAAAAATACGGTTCTTCTGTGCAGGAAAAAAGGAGTTCCTTATTATATAGTAGGAAATGGAAGTAATCTTCTGGTATCGGATCAGGGATATGAAGGCGTGATTATTCAGATATTTAAGCAGATGAACAAGGTTGAAGTGGAAGGAACTGTGCTTCGTGCACAGGCAGGAGCACTATTGTCCGCAATTGCAAATCGGGCGCTGGATATGGGACTTACCGGATTTGAGTTTGCGGCGGGAATCCCGGGAACGCTCGGAGGCGCCTGTGTGATGAATGCAGGGGCTTATGGCGGAGAGATGAAAGATGTGCTTCAGGAAGTAACGGTGTTAACTGAAGAGGGTGAGATCCTTACGATCCCCAAAAGTGAGCTGGAGCTTGGCTATCGTACCAGTGTGATTGCCAGAAAAGGATATATCGTTCTGGAAGCAAAGATAGAGCTTCGGGAAGGCAATAAAGCAGAGATTAAGGCTGTTATGGATGATTTAAAAGAAAAGCGGGTCAGCAAGCAGCCCCTGGAATACCCGAGTGCAGGAAGTACGTTTAAAAGACCGGAAGGACATTTTGCCGGTAAACTGATTCAAGATGCAGGACTAAGAGGATTTCATGTCGGCGGTGCTCAGGTGTCCGAGAAGCATTGCGGGTTTGTGATTAATAAAGAGCAGGCTTCGGCCGCGGATGTGGATGAACTGATGCATCAGGTGACGAATATTGTGGAAGAAAAGTTCGGTGTAAGGCTGGAACCGGAAGTAAAGAGACTGGGAGAATTTTAAGATGAGATGTGTGATTGTGACAGGTATGTCGGGTGCTGGAAAAAGTACGGCGTTGAAAATGTTGGAGGATATGGGGTATTTTTGCGTAGATAATCTTCCGGTGCCTCTGATGCCGAAGATGGCAGATCTGCTCCGTGTACCGGGGACAGAGATTAATAAAGCGGCGCTGGGTGTGGATATACGAAGCGGGCAAAACTTTCGGGAACTGGAAAGGGTGCTGGAGGAATTGGATACTTCCGGAATGAGATATGAGATACTTTATCTGGAGTCCAGCGAAGATGTTCTGATCAAGCGCTATAAAGAGACCAGGCGTTTTCATCCTCTGTCGGGAAAAGATGGACGTGTGGACCAGGGAATCAGAGAAGAACGTAAGCGTCTGACATTTCTGAAGCAGAGGGCAGATTATCTGATTGATACAAGTCATATGCTGACAAGAGAGCTTCGTGCAGAACTTACAAAGATTTTTGTTGAAAATAAAGAATATAAGAATCTGTATATCTCCGTTCTGTCATTTGGGTTCAAATACGGAATCCCGGCAGATGCAGATCTGGTGTTTGATGTCCGTTTTTTACCGAATCCATATTATATAGAAGAATTGAGACCAAAAAGCGGTAATGATAAAGAAGTAAGAGATTATGTCATGGAAAATGACAAAGCGAAGGAATTTTTAACAAAGCTGACGGATATGGTAGAATTTTTGATTCCGAATTATATCCAGGAAGGGAAGACTCAACTGGTAATCGGCATAGGATGTACAGGAGGGAAACACAGGTCGGTGACTCTGGCGAATGAGTTGTATGCCGCTTTGAAGCATAATGAAAATTTTGGCATCCGGATTGAACACCGTGATATTGGGAAGGATGCTATTACCAAAGCAAGATAGGGGTAAAAATGTCATTTTCAGGTGAAGTAAAAGAAGAATTGATACAGCATTATCCGAAGGCGAGACACTGTGAGCTGGCAGAATTATCTGCGATCGTACATATGAGCGGCGTGTTTGGCGAGGATAAAAAAGGTGTATGCGTTTTAAAAGTACATACGGAAAATCCTGGAGTTGCAAGAAAATGCTTTACATTATTGAAAAAAACATTTAATATAAGAACTGATATCGTTGTCCGACGAAACACTTCAAAAGAGAGCAGCAGCTATTTTTTATATGCAAAAGGAGAAGAACTGCTTGCGATCCGGGATACGATCGTGCATGCGGTATGCTGTAAGAGGGCATATATCAGGGGTGCGTTTATTGCCTCGGGATCTATGAGCGATCCGAGTAAATCGTACCATTTGGAGATTGTCTGTACAGAGAGCAGGCAGGCGGAGTATCTGCGGGATATGATCAACAGCTTTGAGGTGGATGCAAAGATTGTTGGAAGAAAAAAATCTTATGTTGTGTATCTGAAGGAAGGTTCACAGATTGTAGATATACTGAATGTCATGGAGGCTCATGTAGCTCTGATGGAACTGGAGAATGTCCGGATTATGAAAGAGATGCGTAATTCTGTAAATCGAAAGGTGAACTGTGAGACGGCCAATATTAACAAAACCGTATCTGCAGCAGTAAGGCAGATGGAGGATATTATATATATCAGAGATACAATCGGTTTTGACAAGTTGCCGGAAGGATTAAAAGATGTTGCCCTTACACGTCTTGCATATCCGGAAGCAGCTTTAAAAGAGCTGGGACAGCTTATGGAGCATCCACTCGGAAAGTCCGGAGTGAATCACCGGCTCAGGAAGTTAAGTGAAATAGCAGAAAAGATAAGGGATCAATAAGGAGGAGCAGTTTGTTATGATTAAGAAGCCTGTTACTATTCAGAACAATATGGAGATGGAAGATCGTCCGATTGCGCATCTTGTTCAGGAAGCAAGTCAGTATTCAAGCCAGGTTTATCTTGAGATGGGAAGCAAGAAGATCAATGCGAAAAGTATTATGGGTATGATGAGTCTGAAGCTTCAGAGGGGTGAAGCGGTTACGATAGTAGCAGAAGGACAGGATGAAGATGCTGCGGTAAAGGGTGTATCTGATTTTTTGTCTGCTGTAAATTAAATTCATGATATGTAAAAACTGATTACATATGAAGGGGCTGTTGCTGAAGAGGATTTCCGCGACAGTCCCTGTACTATAAAAGGAGATGTGAGAATTCGATATGAAACGTTTGCTTTTTATCTATAATCCGCATGCGGGAAAAGAGACTCTGAAACCTCACCTTTCAGACGTGATCGATATCTTTGTAAAGGCAGGATATGAAGTTGTGATCTATCCGACACAGTCTTATCGGGATGCTTATAAAAAAGTAAGAAAGTATAAAGCAAATGAATATGATCTGATCGTGTGCAGCGGTGGGGACGGAACGCTCGACGAAGTTGTTACAGGGATGATGAAGCGTCCGAAGGACAAAAGAAATCCAATTGGTTATATTCCGACCGGGACAACCAATGATTTTGCAAGCAGTCTTCATATTCCGCGAGGGGTCATGGAGGCGGCAGATAATGCGGTAAATGGTACGGTGTTCTCATGTGATGCCGGTAAGTTTAATGATGGAATCTTTGTATATGTAGCGGCATTTGGCCTGTTTACGGATGTGTCTTACCAGACCAAACAGTCCATGAAGAATGCACTGGGACATCTGGCATATGTGCTGGAAGGCGCAAAGCGGCTTTTTAATATTCCTTCTTATAAGGTAAAAGTGACACATGACGGAGAAGTGATCGAGGATGAATTTATCTATGGAATGGTAACGAATTCAAGATCGGTCGGAGGATTCCGCAACATGATCGGCAAACAGGTGGGGTTTGATGATGGAGTGTTTGAGGTTACTCTGATTAAAACACCGAAAAATCCGATTGAACTTCAGGAGACAATCACGTCTCTGGTAGCCAAGCAGGTGGATTCCAAATATGTATATGCATTTAAGAGTGGCCATGTGACCTTTGAGTCGGTGGAAGAGATTCCATGGACGTTAGACGGTGAGTATGGCGGGGAGCATGATGAAGTAGTGATTGAAAATCTGAATAAAGAACTTCAGATTATGATCCCAAGCGAAGAAAAAACAGAGATTGAGTGGGAAGAAGAATACAAATAAAACAAAATAAATAAAAAAAGTAAAAAAAGTACTTGCTTATTGCTGACAAGTTTGTTATAATAGGCAAGTACGAAACAGCAAGGCTCCCTGGTCAAGCGGTCAAGACGCTAGCCTCTCACGCTGGAATCAGGGGTTCGATTCCCCTGGGAGTCACTGTAAAAAAGTCGTTGAATACTTGTAAAAAAGTGTTCGACGACTTTTTTTGTTAGAATGTTAAAAAAATATTTTACCACAATGATGAAAAAAAGTAAAGCCATGAAATAGACGAAATAATATTTCATTGCGTGCGTGAAAAAGGGTAAAAGTTGGTAAAAAAGACGAAAAAATGTTATAAACAATAAAATG
>NZ_JAFBIZ010000035.1 GCF_021531995.1 Faecalicatena contorta | reverse complement strand
GCGTTAAAGAAGCGCCTGATTTTTATTAATTGTTTCCTGTATGATACTGCTGCAGTATTCTCCGATATGTTTTTTGGTCTCTTTATCCAGTTCTTTTGGATAGATAGGAGTGCCGTATTCCAGAATAACATGTGTCTTTTTGATTCGTGGGAAATGACTTTCAAAGATATCGGCAGTATTATTGATGCTCATTGGTATGATCGCACATCCTGTCTTATCTGCAATTTTGAAGGAACCATTGTGGAATGGAAGAAGAGATAATTCCGCTCCTTTGTTCCGTGTTCCCTCCGGAAAGATGCAGATGGAGATACCCTGTTTGATATAATCGATTGCCTGCAGGATAGTTTTCAGCCCCTCCTTCGGGTTGCTGCGATCCAGAAAGAGACAATAGAGCCGCTTCATCCAGGTGCTGAGCAGAGGGATCGACAGCATTTCTTTTTTTGCAATATATCCGGTCAGCCTTTTGCAGCGCGCATAAGTAATCAGAATGTCAAAATAGCTTCGATGGTTGCCGATGAACAGAACCGGTTCGTCCGGGACATTTTCCTCTCCGATCACGGTGATCTCCACACCGGTAATCTTGAGGATCGTGTTGAATCCCCACTGAACGATGCGAAGAGTGCTGTAATCCATCGTGTTCTTGCTGAAACGTCCGATCAGCCATTCGATACCGAGAACCGGAATCCCAAGAACCAGAAATAAAATCAGAAATAAAAATACAAATGTAATTCTTATCATAATAAGCGTTATCCTTTCTGTAATTCAGTAGTATGTGTATCATTGCACTTTATTATACTACAAAAGTGGTATTTTTCACAGTACTCATGTGTATGATAATAAAGAGAATATTTTGAAGCAGGACAATATGAAAAGATTATGTGCAGTACTTGCTGTTATACTGTGGGCTTTCTGTCTGAGCGGTTGCAAAGCGGGAAAGATAGAGGGGAAAAAACTTCGTGATATTGAATATACAGTGGTGGATAAGTCTGAGATACCGGAAGAACTTGCGCAGGAGATAGAGCGGGGAAAGTGCGAAGAGATGAAGATGTGTTATGGGGATCAGGGATATCTGTATATTATCCGGGGATACGGAAAACAGGAGACGACCGGTTATAGTGTAAAGGTGGATGCCTGTTATGAAACGGAAAATGCCATATATCTCAGAACAGATCTGCTGGGACCGGATAAGACTCAGGAGATTCTGGATAGAAAAACATACCCATATCTGGTGATTAAGATGGAATATACAGATAAACAGGTTATCTATGAGTAGGAGGCGAAAAAGTTGGAGTATATTACAAGACGTATGCAGACTTTCCGGACAGGAAAGGCAATTATTGATCAGTTCTACATTGATGATGATTATAATGTACCGGATGCAAAAAGTGATGTGAAGGAAATCATCATGGCAGAGAGTGCTCTTAATATAGAAGATATGAAGGTGGTAGAGAATTATATCCGGGCATCGGGTAAGCTGAATTTTAAGGTGCTGTATATTACAGAGGAAGGAAGTGGGCGTCTTGCCAGCCTGGAAGGAAGAATTCCGTTCGAGGAGATGATCTATCTGGAACAGGAGCCGCAGGGAAATCTGATCGTAAAAGCAAAGGAAGAAGATATGACGGTAACGGCAATTCATTCCAGAAAACTTAATATCAAGACACTGGCAGAGATTACACTTGTCTGCGAAGGAATGCAGGAATCGGAGATTATGCTGGATATTGATTCGGATATCCCGATATATAAGAAAACAGAAGAAAAAGAACTTCTGAAGGTATACTGGTCGGGGAAGGATACCTATCGAATCAAAGAGGAGATTGCATTGAACGGAACAAAAGATACTATTGGGAATATGTTGTGGACGAATGTGGATAGCAGAAAAATGGATACCAGGCTGAAGGAAGATGAATTGCAGATACAAGGGGAACTGATGGTATTCTGTCTGTATGAAACCCTGGATGGAAAGACAGACTGGATCAGCCAGACTGTGCCATATGAAGGAAGGATCGCATGCAGCGGTGCTCAGGAATCTATGTATCACCATATGAATTCTGAACTGACGGATGTGAACATTGAGACAAGAATGGATGAGAATGGTGAAATGCGTCTGATTGGAGTAGAAGCTACTCTGGAGATTCGTATGGTTATATATGAAGAAGAAAAGTTGAATATTTTGTCAGATCTGTATTCTCTGGAACGGGTGTGCGTTCCGTCGACCAGTGAACTTCAGTTGGAACAGCTTCTGATGCAGAACCATTCCAAATGCCGGGTGACAGAGCAGCTGTCCCTGCCAGAGATCAAGGACAGTATTCTGCAGATCTGCCAGAGCAGTGCAAGGATTCAGCTGGAGCGTACGGCGTCGACAGACGGAGGTATTCAGATTGAAGGTGTGCTTCACTTAAGCTTTTTGTATATTAAGGCGGATGATACGGCTCCGTTTGATACCTGGCAGGGCATGGTGCCATTTTCCTATCTGATGGAAAGCAATGAGACTACAGAGGATATGGTCTGTGATCTTACATATGCAGTCGAACAGCTTTCGATAGGGCTGTTGGGTAGCGAAGAAGTGGAGGTGAAGGCAGTGCTCGCATTTCACAGTTTTATCAGGAGGCCGGTTACGATCACTAATATTGAGTCTGTGGATTTTGAACCCGTCAATATGGAAGAAGTTGAGAAGCGTCCGGGAATTACGGGATATATTGTCCGGGAAGGGGATGTTCTGTGGGATCTGGCAAAACGTTACAACACGACCGTTGAGGGAATCATGGAAATAAATCATTTAGAAAAAGAAGAGATAAAGTCTGGCGATAAAATATTGATTTTTAAGGAAAATATGAGTATACTATGAGTACACTGTATACAAGATACACGGGCGCGATACACATTTGAAGGAGAACACATATGGATAAACTGGAATTAAAAGCACTGGGAAAGATTAACCTTGGACTGGATGTTCTGGGAAGAAGAGAAAATGGATATCATGATGTGCGGATGGTCATGCAGACACTGTACCTGTATGATCAGATCCAGATGCGGAAGACAAAAGAACCGGGAATCAGGCTTTCTACCAATCTTTATTATCTGCCTGCCGACGAAAATAATCTTGCATATAAAGCAGCAGATCTGCTGATACGGGAATTTGAGATCAAAGAAGGCGTGAATATTGTACTTGAGAAGCATATCCCCGTAGCTGCCGGAATGGCAGGAGGAAGTTCGAATGCGGCAGCAGTTCTGTTTGGGATGAACCAGATGTTTTCGCTGGGATTGTCGCAGAAAGAACTGATGGACAGAGGTGTAACTCTCGGAGCAGATGTGCCATATTGTGTGATGCGGGGAACCGTCCTTGCAGAAGGAATCGGTGAGATACTGACACCGCTTCCGGCGATGCCAAAGTGCCATGTACTGATCGCCAAGCCTCCGATCAGTGTATCAACAAAACTGGTCTATAAAAAGCTGGATTCACATGAGATTACGGAACATCCGGATATCGATGGTATTCTGGAAGGGTTGAAGTCTAAGAATCTGAAAAAGATTGCTTCCTGTATGGGAAACGTACTGGAAAAAGTTACGATCGAAGAATATCCGGTGATCGAAGAGATCAAGAATGTCATGAAAGAGAACGGTGCACTCAATGCAATGATGAGCGGCAGCGGACCGACAGTATTTGGCATATACGAAGAAAAAGAACGGGCAAAAAGAGCAGCACAGAAGATAAAAGATCTTCAGTTGGCAAAGCAGGTGTATGTAACAGGCATACATAATGCAAGGAGGAGATAGGGAATGGAATCAAACTTTACAGTAAACATGAACGAGTATCTGCCGCTCAGAGATGTGGTATTCAATACACTCAGACAGGCAATCCTTCGGGGAGAACTGAAGCCGGGAGAACGTCTGATGGAGATTCAGCTTGCCAACAAGCTGGGAGTCAGCAGGACTCCCATTCGTGAAGCCATACGAAAGCTGGAACTGGAGGGGCTGGTCCTGATGATTCCAAGAAAAGGAGCAGAGGTTGCGGATATCTCGGAAAAAAGCTTAAGAGATGTGCTGGAGGTTAGAGAGGCACTGGAAGAACTGGCAGTTCAGCTGGCATGTGATAAGATTACAAAAGAAGAGATCGAGGATCTGAAAAAGGCAGCAGAAGATTTTAAAAAAATATTAAAAAGCAGGGATATTACAGAGATTGCAGAAGCGGACGTGCGTTTTCATGATATTATCTTTATGGCTACGGATAATCAGAAGCTGGTTCAGCTTCTGAATAATCTGAGGGAGCAGATGTATCGTTTTCGTGTGGAATATTTGAAAAAGGAGGAAGTGCATCCACAGCTGATCGCGGAGCATGAGAAGATTATAGAGCATATCATGGAACGGGATAAAGTCAAAGCATCTGCTATAGTAAGTGAACATATCAACAATCAGGTAGAAGGTGTGATAGATATTATCCGTACAAAACAAAGTGAAACGGAATAAAATGCAGGATTGTGTCAAGACTCCTTAATAGAATCAAAGGTAATATTAAGGAGAGTGATACATAATGACTCGTATGGAGATAATACTGAGAAAATGCAACAGAAAACAGATGATCTGTACGATACTGGGACTCTGTATTGCCATGATGCTGACTACAGAGATTGTTGGACGCAGAATGGCGTATGTAGAAGCAAAATATCAGGATACACAGCAGGCACTCGCCGGCGAGGTGTTCCGTTTTCACGTGATTGCAAACAGTGACAGCAGCGAAGACCAGAAAGTTAAGTTAAAAGTCAGAGACGCGATAATTTCATATATGAAGGAAAGCATGGATTCGAAGGATACGGATGTGGAACAGACCAGACAGTGGACCATGGAGCATCTGGATGAGATAGAAGAGATTGCCCGGCAGGTGGTTCATGCACAGGGAGATACTTATGAAGTATCCGCAGAAGTGACAAAGTGCTATTTCCCGGATAAATATTACGGAGATATCCTGTTTCCCGAAGGGTGGTATGATGCCCTGCGTATCAGACTGGGAAAAGCCTACGGTCATAACTGGTGGTGCGTGCTGTATCCAAATCTATGTTTTATGAATGCAACATGTGCGGTTGTGGATAAAGATGGAAAGAAAAAGCTGAAGGATGCACTCAGTGCACAGGAGTATGAGATGGTAACGGCATCTTCAGAATTTAAGATAAAATGGTTCTTTTTCGGAGAAAGTCAGGAGGAAGAACCTTAACAGAAGGAGGTAACGGGATATGCAGAAAAGTCCCAGATATACATTTGCCGACAGGATCCGATTCAGTGAAGTGGATCACACAAAGAAGATCACACTTCCGGGAATTGTGAATTATTTTCAGGATTGCAGTACGTTCCAGTCAGAAGAACTGGGGCTGGGAATCGACCACTGCAAAGAACTGAAGAAGGCATGGATCCTGTCTTCCTGGCAGGTTGTGGTAGAACGTTATCCGGAACTGGGCGAGGAGATCAGTGTCAGCACCTGGGCCACCGGGTTCAATGGATTATTTGGAGATCGTAACTTCTGTATGTGTGACAAAGATCAGAAAAAAATCGCGTATGCGAATTCTCTGTGGGTATATATGGATATGAAAAAAGGAAGACCATCAAGACCGGCAGCAGAAGAGATCGAACCGTATGGAAAGAGTGAACCTCTGGAGATGGAATATGCTTCGCGAAAGATCACACTTCCGGAAAAAACGGAAGACAGAGGCGCGTTTCCGGTCAGGAGATACCATATTGATACGAACGAACATGTCAATAACTGTCAGTATGTGCAGATGGCGATGGAATTGCTTCCGCCGGACAGCAAGATCAGACAGCTTCGCGTAGAATATAAAAAATCTGCAGTTTATGGAGACATCATATATCCGAAGGTGGCATGTGAAGAAGACAGAATGATTGTAGAATTATGTGATGAGACGGGAAAGCCATACGCAATTGAAGAATTCAGATAAATGGGATGGAGAACGAAAGGATAAGAAGATGGGATTAGCAGATGAATTAGGTAAGAAAAAGAGATTGATGATCGTAAAAGAGGTTGAATTCGGAGTATATCTCGGAAATAATACGGACAAAGTGCTTCTTCCGAAAAAGCAGGTTCCAAGAGATGTGGAGATCGGAGATCCGGTAGAGGTATTTCTCTATAAAGACTCTTCAGACCGACTGATCGCAACGACACAGGAACCGAAGATCACAAGAGGAGAGCTTGCAGTACTGAAGGTAGTGGATACCGGAAGAATCGGAGCATTTCTCGACTGGGGACTGGAAAAAGACCTTTTGCTTCCATTTAAAGAGCAGACGAAGAAAGTGAAAAAGGGGGATGAGGTTCTGGTCGGTCTGTATGTGGACAAGTCGAATCGTCTGTGTGCGACTATGAAGATCTACAATGATCTTCAAACGGATTCTCCATATAAAAAGGATGATCAGGTGGAAGGAATCATCTATGAGATCAGTGATAATTTTGGAGTGTTCGTGGCAGTAGATAACCGTTACAGCGCGCTGATCCCGAAGAGGGAGGCCTATGGCAGGCTTCGTGTAGGGGACCGGGTACATGCAAGAGTCGTCAAAGTAAAAGAAGACGGAAAGCTTGATCTGAGTGTACGAGAAAAGGCATTTCTTCAGATGGATGCGGATGCGGCACTGATTATGAAGAAAATGCAGGAGAGTGGAGGAAGCCTTCCTTATACAGATAAATCTGACCCTGAACTCATCAAGAACGAACTGGGACTGAGCAAAAATGCTTTCAAACGTGCGGTCGGGAGACTGCTCAAAGAAGAGAAGATAAAAATAAATGAAAAAAATATTGAAATCAAACACAAATAGGTTATAATAGGGGCGAAGAAAAAGTACAAGGAGACAAAAATATGAAAGTACAGAATATTACAGACATTGACGGTTTTTTTAAAGTGGTAGATTCCTGTGTCGGAAAAGTAGAGTTAGTGACAGGAGAAGGAGACAGATTAAATTTGAAGTCCAAGTTATCCCAGTATGTATCTATGGCAAATATTTTTTCAAACGGAGAGATTCCGGAGCTGGAGATCGTAGCTCATGAGCCGGAAGATATTAATAAATTGGTTCAGTTTATGATCAGCGGAAAATAGTAGATTGATACGAACGAATAACGGGACTGTTGTTACAGTCCCGTTTGCTTTCATATAGAGGAGAAGATATGAGTTTTGCACATCTGCACGTCCATACGGAATATAGTCTTCTGGACGGTTCAAATAAAATTAAAGAATGTGTTTCCCGTGTGAAGGAACTGGGAATGAACAGTGTGGCGATTACGGATCACGGAGTTATGTACGGAGTCATTGATTTTTACCGGGCTGCCAAAGCGGCAGGAATCAGACCCATTCTTGGATGTGAGGTCTATGTGGCCCCGGGATCCAGATTCGATAAAGAGGCAGTCGGAGGTGGGGATGACAGGTATTACCATCTGGTCCTTCTTGCAGAAAATGATCTGGGATATCATAATCTGATGAAGATTGTATCCCGTGGATTTACGGAAGGGTACTACTATAAGCCGCGTGTGGATCTGGAAGTATTGCGGGAGTTCCATGAAGGAATTATTGCGCTGAGTGCCTGTCTGGCAGGGGAGGTGCAGAAGAACATTCTGCGCGGCATGTATAGCGAAGGAAAAGCAGCCGCACTCAGATATCAGGAAATATTCGGAAAAGGCAACTTTTTCCTGGAACTGCAGGATCATGGAATGCAGGAGCAGAGGATGGTCAATCAGTCTCTTCTTCGGATGTCTCAGGAAACCGGGATTGAACTGGTGGCGACAAATGATGTGCATTATACATATGCAGAAGATGAAAAACCGCATGACATTCTGTTGTGTATTCAGACCGGAAAAAAGCTGGCGGATGAAGACCGTATGCGCTATGAGGGCGGACAGTACTATATCAAGTCGGAAGAAGAGATGAGGGAACTCTTCCCATACGCCCTGCAGGCTCTCGAAAATACGCAGAAGATTGCAGAACGGTGCCATGTGGAGATCGAATTCGGTGTGACAAAACTTCCCAAATATGATGTGCCGGATGGGTATACTTCCTGGGAATATCTGAATCAGTTATGCTATGAGGGTCTGGAAAAAAGATATCCGAATGCAGATGATACATTAAAAGCCCGGTTAAAATATGAGCTGTCCGTCATTCAGTCTATGGGATATGTTGATTATTTTCTGATTGTATGGGACTTTATCAATTATGCAAGAACGCAGAATATCATGGTAGGGCCGGGAAGAGGATCGGCAGCGGGAAGTATCGTATCCTATTGCCTTGGAATCACGAGTATTGACCCGATCCGATATCAGCTTCTTTTTGAGCGATTCCTGAATCCGGAGCGAGTATCCATGCCGGATATTGACGTGGATTTTTGCTTTGAACGGCGCCAGGAAGTGATTGACTATGTAGTGCGCAAGTATGGTTCGGACCGGGTGGTGCAGATCGTAACCTTTGGTACTATGGCAGCACGAGGAGTCATTCGTGATGTGGGACGCGTCATGGATCTTCCGTATGCGTTCGTAGACAGTATCGCCAAGATGGTGCCGACTGAGCTGAATATCACACTTGACCGGGCATTGCAGATGAATCCGGAGTTTAAGAAACTGTATCAGGAAGACGAACAGGTTCGCGAACTGATCGATATGTCTAAGAGACTGGAGGGGCTTCCGCGGCATTCATCCATGCATGCGGCAGGGGTTGTGATCGGTCAGCGCGCCATCGAGGAATTCGTTCCTCTGTCGCTGGGATCGGATGGTTCTGTGACGACTCAGTTTACCATGACGACCCTGGAAGAACTGGGGCTTTTGAAAATGGATTTCCTGGGTCTTAGGACGCTTACCGTGATCCAGGATGCTGCCCGTCTGGCTTCGGAAAGTGTCAGACACCCCATCGATATGAATCGGATTGACTATGATGATAAAGCAGTATTAAGCTCCATTGGTACCGGAAGGACAGATGGAATCTTCCAGCTGGAAAGTGCCGGGATGAAGAGCTTCATGAAGGAACTGAAGCCGCAGAATCTGGAGGATATCATTGCAGGAATCTCATTATACCGTCCGGGACCGATGGATTTCATTCCACAGTATATCAAGGGAAAGAATCATCCGGAACTCATCACCTATGACTGCCCGCAGCTGGAACCGATCCTGGCACCGACATATGGATGTATTGTATACCAGGAACAGGTCATGCAGATCGTGCGGGATCTGGCGGGATATACGCTGGGACGAAGCGACCTTCTGCGGCGTGCCATGTCCAAGAAAAAGGGAGAAGTAATGAAAAAGGAACGCCAGAACTTTGTATATGGCAATGAGGAAGAAGGTGTTCCGGGCTGTATCGCCAATGGAATTGATGAGAAGACAGCGAACAAGATCTATGATGAGATGATCGATTTTGCCAAATATGCATTTAATAAATCGCATGCAGCAGCATATGCGGTTGTATCATATCAGACAGCCTGGTTAAAATATTATTATCCGGTAGAATTTATGGCGGCACTTATGACGTCTGTGATCGATAATCCCGGAAAGGTATCGGAATATATCTATACCTGCCGCCAGATGGGGATTCAGATCCTGCCGCCAGATATTAACAAAGGATATGGAAATTTCTCCGTTGATCAGGGAAATATCCGATATGGCCTTGCGGCGATCAAAAGTATCGGACGTCCGGTGATTGAAGCGATTATTTCGGAACGTAAGGCAAACGGGGAATTCAAGAACCTGAAGGATTTTATAGAGAGACTGTCGGGAAAAGAGGTCAATAAGCGGACGATTGAAAGCTTTATCAAGTCCGGTGCGTTTGACGGACTGGGAGGAACCAGAAAGCAGTTCATGGTGATCTATGTTCAGATTATGGATCAGGTGAACCGTGAGAGAAAGTATTCTATGACTGGACAGATGTCTCTGTTTGACCTGGTGAGCGATGAACAGAAGTCAGAATTTGATATTCCGCTTCCGGATGTAGGTGAATATGAAAAAGAGACAAGACTTGCATTTGAAAAAGAAGTGCTGGGTGTATACTTAAGCGGACATCCGCTGGAAGATTATGAGGAAAAATGGAGAAAAAATATCTCCAGAACATCACTGGAATTTCAGGTTGATGAAGAAACAGGAAGAGCAAAGGTGCATGATGGTGTCAGGGAGACAATCGGCGGAATGATTACTTCCAAGACGATCAAATATACCAAGACCAATAAGACGATGGCTTTTGTGACACTGGAGGATCTGCTGGGATCTGTGGAAGTTGTAATCTTTCCGAGAGATTTTGAGAAAAATCAACTATATCTGAATGAAGAGAGCAAAGTATTTATCCGTGGAAGGGTATCGGAAGAAGACGATGCTCCCAGTAAACTGATCTGTGAATCGGTCATTCCATTTGAACAGACAAAGAAAGAACTGTGGCTGCAATATCCGGATAAAGAGACGTATCTGGCACAGGAAAAGGAACTTTTTGAACTATTGAACTCATCGGAAGGGCAGGATGCGGTTGTCGTGTACTGTCGGAAAGAAAGAGCGGTCAAACGTCTCCCGGCGGGAAGAAATGTAAGCATCGATGCACGGTTATTAAGCAGAATGACGAATTATCTCGGAGAATCTTTTGTAAAAGTGAGAGAAATTCCCATTGAAAGGAGCCGTTAATTCATGTACAATGATGTCGGAGATAATAAGGTAATAGTATTAAATAATACAATGGAGGAAGAATCATGGCAGACAAAGTAATACGTACGATAGGTGTATTAACAAGTGGAGGTGATGCTCCGGGGATGAATGCAGCAATCCGTGCGGTTGTTCGAACAGCGTTAGGAAAAGGTCTGAAAGTAAGAGGTATCAGAAAAGGATATCAGGGACTTCTGGATGAAGAAATTATTGATCTGTCCGCCAGAGACGTATCTGATACAATTCAGCGTGGAGGAACCATCCTTCAGACGGCTCGGTGTGAAGAGATGCGTACCGAAGAAGGTCAGCAGAAAGCGGCTGCTATTTGTAAAAAATATGGAATTGACGGCCTGGTAGTTATCGGTGGAGACGGATCATTTGCAGGAGCTCAGAAGCTTGCAAATCTTGGAATTAACACAATCGGTATTCCGGGAACGATTGATCTGGATATCGCATGTACAGAATACACAATTGGATTTGATACAGCTGTAAATACGGCAATGGAAGCAATCGATAAAGTACGTGATACTTCTACTTCTCACGAAAGATGCTCTATCATTGAGGTAATGGGAAGAGATGCCGGATACCTTGCTCTCTGGTGTGGTATTGCCAATGGTGCAGAACGCATTCTGATGCCGGAAGAGCACGATTATGATGAAGAAGCAATCGTTGCTGATATTCAGGAATGCAGAAAACGTGGAAAGAAGAATTACATCATCATCAATGCCGAGGGTGTCGGTGATTCTATTAATATGGCAAAGAGAATTGAAGAAGCTACTGGTATGGAGACCAGAGCAACGATCATCGGACATATGCAGCGTGGTGGAAGCCCGACATGTAAAGACAGAGTATATGCTTCTATCATGGGCGCAATGGCAGTTGATCTTTTGATTGCCGGAAAGTCTAACCGTGTAGTAGGATACAAACATGGTGAATATGTAGATTTTGATATTAATGAAGCTCTGAAGATGCAGAAGGGAATTCCTGCATATCAATATGAGATTGCCAAGGAATTAGCACTGTAATAAAAGCGTAAGTAAAGCGGGAGCCCCGTTCCATAGCCGGATTTTTGCTATGGAACGGGGCTCATTTGGCAGAATGGGGAAAATGGAGGTTTTATGAGTATTCTGAATGTGGAACATTTGTCGCATGGATTTGGAAACCGTGCAATTTTTGAAGATGTGTCTTTCCGTTTGCTTAAGGGAGAACATATTGGTCTGGTAGGTGCCAATGGGGAAGGTAAATCTACTTTTATGAATATCATTACCGGGAAACTCAGGCCGGATGAGGGTAAGATTGAGTGGGCCAAAAACGTGAAGGTTGGATATCTGGATCAGCATGCGATTCTTACCAGAGGAATGACCATAGGGTCTGTTCTTCGAAGCGCTTTTGAACCGTTATTTGATATGGAAGCGCGGATGAATGAGATCTGCGACAAGATGGGAGACGCAGATGAAAAACAGATGGAAAGCTATATGGAAGAGCTGGGAGTCATTCAGGATCTTTTGATGAATCGGGATTTTTATCTGATTGATTCAAAAGTGGAGGAAGTAGCAAGAGCTTTGGGACTTCTGGAACTGGGGCTTGATAAAGATGTAACAGATTTGTCCGGAGGACAGAGAACGAAAGTGCTGCTTGGAAAACTGCTTCTTGAAAAACCCGATATTCTGCTTCTGGATGAGCCTACAAACTATCTGGATGTGGAGCATATCACATGGCTTAAGCGATATCTGCAGGAATACGAAAATGCATTTATTCTGATCTCGCATGATATTCCCTTCCTGAACAGTGTGATCAATCTGATCTATCATATGGATAACCTGCAGCTGACCAGATATGTCGGAGACTACGACAAGTTTCAGGAAGTCTATGCCATGAAGAAATCCCAGCTGGAGGCAGCCTACAATAAACAGCAGAAAGAAATCGCAGAGCTTAAGGACTTTGTTGCAAGAAACAAAGCACGTGTGGCGACCAGGAATATGGCAATGTCCCGCCAGAAGAAGCTGGATAAGATGGATGTGATTGAGCTGGCTGCGGAAAAGCCGAAGCCGGAATTCAATTTCAAGACGGCAAGGACGTCCGGACGATATCTCTTTACAACAAAGGATCTGGTGATCGGATATGAAGAACCTCTGTCTTCTCCGTTGAATCTGGAGATGGAACGTGGAAGCAAGGTTGTGCTGACCGGGGCAAACGGAATCGGAAAGACCACACTACTTAAGAGCCTCCTGGGTCTGATCCGGCCGATATCCGGATCGGTAGAGCAGGGAGATTACCTGGAGATCGGCTATTTTGAACAGGAGATGCCGCCGGATATCGAGACCACCTGCCTGGAAGAGATCTGGCAGGAATTCCCGGGATTTACACAGTATGAAGCCCGGTCAGCCCTTGCGAAGTGCGGACTTACCACGAACCATATCGAAAGCAAGGTAAAGGTTCTCTCCGGAGGAGAGCAGGCCAAAGTCAGATTGTGCAAGCTGATTAACCGTCCATCGAATATTCTGGTACTGGACGAGCCAACCAATCATCTGGATGTGATGGCAAAGGATGAATTGAAAAGAGCACTGATTGAATACAAAGGAAGTATCCTGATGGTGTGCCATGAGCCGGAATTTTATGATGGGATTGCAACAGACGTGTGGGACTGTACCAGATGGACTACACGATTGGTATAAGACAGAAAAAGGAGGAAATGATATGTTGGTATTGGTATATCGAAAATGCAGCACCTGCCTGAAGGCATTGAAATGGCTGGAAGGCCATCAGGTAGAATTTGAGGAGCGTCCGATCGTAGAGGATCATCCTTCCTACGAAGAACTGAAGGCATGGTACGAAAAGAGCGGACTTCCACTAAAAAAATTTTTTAATACCAGTGGAATGTTATATAAGGAAATGAAATTAAAAGACAAGCTTGCAGAGATGAGTGAAGAAGAACAGCTGAGACTTCTGGCAACGAACGGCATGCTTGTAAAAAGGCCATTGGTGATCGGAGAAGACTATGTGCTGGTCGGATTTAAGGAGAAAGAGTGGGAGACAGTAATTTAAAATAGCTCCGTCTGGTGATCAGTCGGCCCTGCTTTTGCAGCCTGCTGATCTCCGCAGACATGGCGCTTCGTTCAACACCCAGATAGTCAGCGAGCTCCTGGCGATTGAAGGGAATTATAAATTCGGACGAATGATGAAGCTTTGCCTGATCGCTTAAGTAGGCCATGATTTTTTCTCCGGTTGTCTTGTGTGAGCTGTAACTGAGCTTCTGGTTTAAAAGCATATTTTTCCCCGCGACAATTTTCAGCAGGTTACGAATCAGAATTGAGTGGAATGCACATGTCTTATTGCATTCACCAAAGAGCATGCTACGGTCCAGGAACAGGATGTATGCTCTGCTGGTCGCAAGAATATCTACCGGAAGTTCTGCAGCTTCGGCGCAGGCAAATGCTTCTGCGAACATGTCTCCGGCATGGAATGAAAAATTAATGTTACGGTTTCCGTAATAATCATCCTGAAGGACATGAATCTCTCCTTCCAGTACGATTCCGATAAAATCAGCTGCATCTCCCTCCAGGCGGATATATTCACCTTTTTCATAGGAAGAAGCGGTTGATTTTAATCTGTTCAGTATGACAGGAATGTCATTTCTGTTAATTCCATCAAATAATGGTAGGGTCTCAAGCAGCTCCAGATATTTTTCCATAACTTCTCCTCATTTTGTTGGAAATCCAACATACAATTTAATCTGATTCTAGTATGATCATATGGAAAAGTAAAGAGGAGGATGTAAAAAATGATTAGAAAAATTATCCATATAGATGAAGAAAAATGTAATGGATGCGGACTCTGTGCAAATGCATGCCATGAAGGAGCCATTGATATGATAGACGGTAAGGCGAAGCTTGTCAGAGAGAACTTTTGCGATGGTCTGGGAGACTGTCTTCCGGAATGTCCGACAGGTGCAATTACATTTGTTGAAAGAGAGGCGCCGGAATATGATGAAGCTGCCGTTGCAAGAGCAAGGCTGGAGAAACAGCAAAAAGAAGAGGAGGCGCTTTTGAACTGGCCGGTGCAGATCAAGCTGGCACCAATTCAGGCACCGTATTTTGAGGGAGCCAATCTCCTGATTGCAGCGGACTGCAGTGCATATGCGTATGCAGCTTTTCACAGGGACTTCGTCACAGGGAAGATTACCCTGATCGGTTGTCCGAAACTGGATTCCATTGATTACAGTGAAAAACTGACACAGATTCTAACATGCAATTCGATTGCAAGTGTGACGGTGGTCAGAATGGAAGTTCCGTGCTGCGGCGGCATGGAATATGCAGTAAAGAAAGCAATTGAAAACAGCGGAAAATTTATCCCGCAGCAGGTAATCACGATTGGAATCAAGGGAGAGATCCTACAGGTAAAATAAACAGGAGGAGAAGTATATGTACAAGAATATTGAAAAACAGGAGAAGCTGATATTAAAGGATCAGGTGGACTATCTGGACGGACAGGTGGTCAGTAAGACGCTGGTACAGAATCATCTGGTCAGTATGACGTTATTTTCATTTGATAAAGGTGAAGAGATCTCCACACATGCATCCGGCGGTGATGCCATGGTGACTGTTCTGGAGGGAAAAGGACGATTTACCGTAGCAGATGAAGTGTTCTTTCTGGAAGCGGGAGAGACATTGATCATGCCGAAGGGAATTCCGCATGCGGTATATGGGGAAGAAAGATTTAAGATGCAGCTGGTGGTATCATTTTAAAACCAAATAGACATTATGAAGAATCATAGGAGAAAAAGAGTGCACTGCGATAATGCGGTGTACTCTTTTTTCATTTTAAAAAGAATGATTGTAGAAAAAAGCACAAGCTGTGAAAAAATAATTTGTTGACCATGAATAATCGTTAAAATATTTTTTATCAAATAAATAGAAAAATAAAAATACTTTGTGCAAAATAGTCAAAAAAATAACTTTATAAATAATAAATTAAGGAAAGAGAGGATTTTCTCATGAGACTGAAAGACACTGGACTCACAGCACAGGAATTAAAAGACATGGTAAACAAGTACATGGTGGAAACATATGAAAGATATGATTTCATCGCTGAAAGAGCGGAAGGCATGTACATTTACGATGAAGAAGGAAATGCATATCTTGATTTTTACGGTGGTGTAGCTGTTAACAGCCCTGGAAACAGAAACCCGAAAGTAGTAGCAGCTATCAAAGATCAGGCTGATGACATTATGCACACATTCAACTATCCATACACAATTCCGCAGGCACTTCTTGCAAAGAAGATCTGTGATACAATCGGAATGGATAAGATCTTCTATCAGAACTCCGGAACAGAAGCTAATGAGTGTATGATCAAAATGGCAAGAAAATATGGTGTTGATACATACGGACCGAACAGATATGAGATCATTACAGCAAAACGCGGTTTCCACGGAAGAACATACGGTGCAATGTCTGCAACAGGACAGCCGGACAGCGCGATCCAGAAGGGATTCAAGCCGATGCTTCCAGGATTTACATATGCAGAATATAACAACCTTGAAGACTTCGCTTCCAAGATTACAGAGAACACAATCGCAATCATGATCGAACCAGTACAGGGCGAAGGCGGTGTACGTCCGGCAACTCAGGAATTCATCGAAGGACTGAGAAAGCTTTGTGATGAGCATGATATGCTGCTCCTGTTCGACGAAGTTCAGACAGGATGGGGACGTACAGGTGCTCCAATGGCATTCATGGGATATGGCGTAAAACCAGACTGCGTATCTATGGCAAAAGCTATGGGTGGCGGAATGCCGATCGGTGCATGCTGTGCAACTGATAAAGTAGCAAAGGCATTTACAAGAGGAACACATGGTTCTACATACGGTGGACATGCAATTGCATGTGCAGCAGCTTACGCTTCAATCTCTGAGATTCTTGACAATGACTTAAGCAAGAATGCAAAAGAGATGGGTGAATACATGAAAGCAGAGCTTGCAAAACTTCCTCATGTAGTAGAGGCAAGAGGACGCGGACTCTTAGTTGGATGTGAATACGATCTTCCGATCTCTGTAGAAGTAAAACATGGATGTCTTGACAGAATGGCACTCATTACAGCAATCGGTGACAGAGTAAACCGTATGATCCCACCACTTACTGTTACAAAACAGCAGATTGACCAGTTAATGCGTATTATGCGTGAATCCATTGAGGAAGCAGCAGCAAAACTGGAAGCATAATATAATTTAACAAAAACACAGAACCCCCTTAATTTGAGATGGGCAGATTCTACATGTATGCCAGCTTGTAGAATCTGCTTATCTTTTTTTTGGTTATACTTTTCGACTTGCCAACTACATAGTGGATTTCTGATTGATAATAAAAAATATCCATTGTAAAATGAAAGAAGGAGGAAAGACACATGTATAAATATGATATTATTGGTAAACCATCCGATTATTCAAATTCAAATAATTGGTTAAGAATACCGAACCCTGATAGAATGGAACATAAAGTTGATATCATTTATTTGATAGGAACCATCGCTGAGAATGCGAACGGCCCCGATATTTGCGATATAAATGAACCGACAATGAGAGTGGTTGAAGCTGCTGATTATGATAAGGCTGCTGATATTTTCAGCCCGTTTTGTAATGTATTCATTCCATGGTGGAGACAGGTTGATGGAACAGCGTTGTTCAGATTAACTCCGGATGAAGTAGATAAATTACAATATCATGAACCTCGTACAGACGTTTATGCAATGTTAGATTACTACTTTGAACATTACAATAACGGAAAGCCATATTTCCTTGTGGGGCATTCGCAGGGGGCAAGAATGATATCCATAGTTTTGGAGGATTATATGCCTGAACATCCGGACAGATATGAGAAAATGATAGCAGCATACCGAATAGGTGATGGAATGACGAAAGAATATCTGTCAAAGAATCCGCATATTAAGGCAGCCCAGAAAGCGGATGATATCAATGTCTGTATTTCATGGTGCACTGAGGGAAAAGAAAATGCTTCATTTTATGGACTAATCGCAAAACCAGATTGTGTATGTATTAATCCTTTGAATTGGAAAACGGATGATACATATGCTTCGACAGATGAAAATTTAGGATGTGAAATGCCTGATTTATTAAATGGAACGACTGTAACGATGGATGGATTTGCGGATGCTCAGATAAACACTGACAGAGGAACAGTTGTCGTCACAACAGAGAAATGCAAAGAATATGTAGATTGGAAATCATGGGGTGAACAGGTAAAAGAGGCATTTGGTCCAGAAAGCTATCATGGCAGTGATTTCAGCTTCTTTTATTATAACATACGTGAAAATGCAATCTTGAGAGCAAAAAAATGGTTTGAGAAGTATGAATAGGATTATGAAGAATAATGCAGTCTACAATATTAAAGATGTGTTACGGTCCGTGCAAACCGGACAATCACATGTAGATAGAGGTCTTGGCGTCCCTGCCAGTTCCAAGATGTGTGGTGGAATCGCTGATTTATCATTGATGATTCCGGAAACGGTTACTTTGTTTGTTGCACCATTGGCCTGTTGCAGACATGTGACAACACACAGATGGCAGCGAACAGACAAAATGTTTGCACTTGCAATTGAAGAAATTGAAGTTGTAAACGGAACACATCTTGATAAAATTCGACAGGCGGTTTTGGAAATCTATGAATATTGTAAAGTAAAACCCAAAATGATTGTCATATGTGGATCCTGTATTGATCGTTTGGCGGCAAGCGATCTAGAATTTGTTGCCTGCGATTTGAAAAAGAAGATTACGGCAGAAATTATTGTTACCTGGGAAGACCCGGTAGTTGGAAGACAGGAGCCCCCGCAGGTGAGATGTTGGAAAAAGCTTATGTCAATTTGGGATCATTGTAATGAGAAAACGAATCTGGCTGTTAACCTGATCGGACGGCTTTATCCACCGACGGATACCAGTGATCTTCGCTGGCTGTTAGAAAAGGCGGGAGTGGAACATGTTCGTTATATAGCGGATTGTAAAACGTTGGATGAATATTGTTCTATGGGACATGCCAGCTTGAATATTGTCGGAGAAGAACTGTCGGTTAAAGTTGCCGAGGATCTTAAGAAGAAATATCAGATTCCGTATATGACAGCACTTCCAACATTTGACGTCGATGCAGTTCACCAGATGTATCACTCTGTAGGAGAGAGACTGGGTATCAATATTCATGATGAGGAGATATATGAGAAGACGAAACAGGAAATTCATGAATTCCGTGAAAGACGTAAGCAACAGCCGATTACTATGGCCGTTGGAGAGACTTTTGCGGGATCCGTTGATGGATTCCGTATTGCCAGGGATATATTAAAACTGGGAATTGATGTGCAATATATCTATTCGGACGGGATGTTGGCGAAGAAAGAAAATGAGATTGCATGGATTGCCGGGAATCATCCGGACACGCAGGTGGTGTTTGCGAACAGTGTTTTCAGCAGAGAAGTATTGCTTAATCCTCCGAAGGTAGACGTTGCCTGGGGAATGGGGGAAAAGTGGTTTCTGCATAAGAGGGATCGCTGGATTGATTCTGAAAAACGTGCGATATATTGCGATTATGAAAGTATACTGTGGTTTATGAAAGAAGTGGAGGCAAAGAAGAATGAAGAATCTTTTTAAGCGACTTTCTACATTTGCGGGGGATTACAGTGGTGTATGTAACGCAGCACACCATATGAATTGTCTTACCGTTTTACATGGCCACGGAGGATGTATCGGAGGTGTAAGCACCTGTGATGATTTTGAGTTGGATGAGCATGATATGAAGATTTTTTTTACAAAGATCAGTGAGGTGGATGCTGTTACAGGAAATGACAACAAAATCATTGATATGATCGTGCAGGCAGGAAAAGATATTCCCTGTGATTTCATTCTGCTCTGCGGGTCTCCGATTCCAATGTTGATCGGAACGGATTATCGGGCATGGAAAAGATTGATTGAAAAACGGATTGGTCTGCCTGTGATTGCACTGGATACAAAAGGATTTGATCGTTATGATAAAGGAGAGGAAGCATTATTTCATGCTCTGATTGACACTTTTACTCTGGATTCGAAAAAAAAGCGTAACCGGGTGAATGTGATTGGAGATACTGCACTTAACGGCTGGAATTCAGAGATGAGAGAATCTTTTCGCGAAATCCTTGCGCGGGAATATGAAGAGGTTCTGTTTTGGAGCAAAGATGTTCAGATGGAAGAAATATCGACCGCTTCGGAGGCAACATTGAATATTGCAGTTTCGGTTTCAGCGGTTTCTGTTGTGAAAAAGCTATATGAACGATATGGTACAGCTTATCAGATCGGTATGGATTCTTACAATTGTTCTGAAAAACAAGTTGATGATAATCAGTTATATAGAAAAGATGACGCTGAAAAAAAGATACTTCTGGTTGGCGAACAGGTAATGATGAATTCTCTTCGTTCTTGCCTGAGAAAAGATTTTGGGGTTTTGAATGTTTCTGTAGCAACTTTTTTTCAATTAGATAGGAACATTGCTGAAGATGGAGACTGTGAACTCTATGGAGAGGATGATTATGAGAGAATTTTAGCTGCAGAAGGAGAATATGATGTGATTATCGGAGATCCGGAACTGAGAGTATTCGGTGGATATCAGACATTTGTTGACCTTCCTCAGATTGCCGTCAGCGGACGAGTGATATCAGACAGTATTCCCAATCTCTATGGAAAATACGGTTATGAGTTCCTGAAAAAGGGATTGAAACAATAGAGAGGCCATATGTCGTTGAATCCTATGCGGAGATGGAATGGCATGGTGGAATAGTTTATGTAGAAAAAGAACATCCACGATGACTAATAGGGTATTTCTCTATAGCGAGATATTGACGGATTGAGTAAAATAATTGATAGTCAGTTCAAAATGATACGTTGGAAGATGATAATTAAATTATATAATTTTACTTAACGGATATTCAATCCTTCGAGATTTGGAAATCCGTTTTTTGGATTTTCGTCAAAAGTTACATTTTTTTAATACAATAGTACATAGCCGGACGGCATATTGCGGAGGTCTTATGAAAATAACAGATTCAAAATCATTAGGTCAGGCTATCAGGGCGCGTAGAAAAGAATTGAATTATACACAAGCATATTTATCTGAATTCACAGGACTATCTGTAACATTTATTTTCGATTTGGAACGTGGAAAACCGACAGCAGAGATTGAGAAAACAATCCGATTGATCAATATTTTGGGCATGGATTTGTTGGTTGAAAGAAGAGAATAATGATATTTTACATATGCAGAGGCTTATTTAGAAAATCAAGAGCATCGTGCAATATCTATCGGACTCCCATTAGAACAAAAAACGTTTGCTACAGCTCATACCAGAATCTATTTTGAGGGCTTGCTTCCGGAAGGATTTACAAGAAGATGTGTGGCTGAGTATATGCACTTGCCAGTGAAGGTGCTTCAGAAACGAATATTGTATCACAAGCAGTTGCAATTCGTAGCGGATACATGCCATTATGGACAGATACATTTGGAACTAGGGATATTTGCTGACGACAGGATTGATAAATCGCGATTATTTGAAGCTTCTGATGCACTCAGGAGAATTTAATTGATATTTTCTGTTATTTGGTATATACTATGTATATACCAAATGCAAGGAGGTTTCCATATGCAAGCACAAGTAAAAAAATGGGGAAATAGTCAAGGAATCAGATTGCCAAAAGAAGTATTGAGAAGTGCAGGAATCACATTGAATGAGTTTTTGGATGTCACGGTATCAGATGGTGTAATCACTTTAGTGAAATCATGTCGTCATAAAACGTTGGAAGAGAGAGCCGCTGAGTTTGATGGAAAGTTAATGCTTGATGGTGAATATGAGTGGGGTGAACCTGTCGGAAGAGAGGTATGGTAATGGAAATTTTACATCAAGGAGATATTCTTAAAATTGAAAAAATAAAACATCCCGTATTGGTGGTTAGTAAGGATTTTTTTAATACGAGTGGTGAAATAATTGGATGTCCAATTATTAGAAATTCTACTCCGGGTCCGCTTCATATATGGATGGCTACAGAAGAAAATGAAGGTTATATACAATGTGAAAAACTTGCATTGTTAGATATGTCTCTTCGCGGTTACAAGAAAGTAGATAGATTGCCAATTTCAGAAATAATTAACGTATCTGATGCTATTCAGGGAATTTTTGAATACATTTGATGAGAATTCTAATATGAGAAAAAATTTGTAAGCGAGGTGTTGAAAATGAAAGTTGAATTGAGAAAATGGTCGTTTGCAGATAAAGAATCTTTAATAGAAATGTGCAATAGGATAGATAGAAACTATTTATCTGACAGAATACCTAATCCATATACAAACCAATCTGCAGAATGGTGGCTAAATATGGTAAAAGAAAACGAAGGAAAAAAAGGTGTGTTCCGAGAAATAGTTGTAAACGATAAAATAGTAGGGACTATTTCAGTGGAACAAAAAGAAGATGTTTATCGAAAAGATGCTGAAATTGGGTATTATTTATTGCAAGAAGAATATTCAAAGGGAATCATGACAGAATCAGTAAAACAGATCTGTGAAATTGCATTTCAGGAATTAGATATCATTCGCATTACAGGATTGGTATATGAACCGAATATTGCATCCAGAAAAGTTCTTGAAAGAAATAGTTTTATTCTTGAAGGAATAATGAAAAATGCAGTTATAAAAAACGAGAACATATTTGGTCTTTGTATTTATGGAAAACTAAAATAAATTCCAGTTTGGTGAGGCAACTTTTCAACGAAAGAGGATGAATACAAAAAGTTCAAGGAGAAGATCTCTATCATGAAGTTAATTTGTATATTTCACCAAAGCCAATCATCTCAACAAAAAAATGAAACTTTTCAGGGCATCAGTTCCTTTACACTACATATCATCGCCATGCTTCTAATGCTGTGCGACCATTTTGGGGCGACTATTCTTTCCCAATACGCCTGGCTCACCTGGGTAGGCAGGCTTGCTTACCCCATCTTTGCCTTTATGCTGGTGGAGGGCTATTTCCACACCCGCAATTTGAAAAAATATCTGGGACGGCTGCTCTTTTGGGCGATTTTATCTGAGTTGCCCTTCAACCTGATGTACGGAGGCAGCCTGATCTATCCCTTCCATCAAAATGTACTTTGGGCATTCCTGCTGGGACTTTTGTTTATTACCGGCATTGAAAAAATGCGCCATAAAGGAAAGCCTCTGCTGACGATTATCGTCTTTTTGCTTTCAGCAGCCGCAGGCTATGTGCTGGGTTTCCTTGCTATGGTAGATTATTTTGGATATGGAATATGGATGGTACTGCTTTTCTACCTGTTCCGCGGAAGAAAATGGTGGTGCCTTCTGGGACAATTTGTTGGACTGTGCTGGATTAACTCGGTGTTAATCGGAGGTCTCTCCGTTCCGGTACAAATCTTTGGGCACGAAATATTCATTGTACAACAGTCAATGGCATGTCTGGCACTCGTCCCCATCTGGCTGTACAAGGGGAAACAGGGACCGCACAACAAAATCATCCAAACCGCTTTTTACGCCTTTTATCCAGTGCATATGCTGCTTCTTTCAATGGCAGCACTTCTGTAGTGCCAGCTTGCTCTGGACCACTTCTCAAAAAAGCTCTTACCGCTCATCAAATTACTTATAAAAATTTTAGTTTCACAAAGAAATATAACAATTGAATGATATTGTCAACCAATATTGACAATATCAGAACATTTAGACGGAGAAATATTTTTAGACAAAGCTGTTGAAGAAATAACGCTTTGATAGTATCAATAGAAGGCTGTATTGATTAGTAAAACAAGGAGATTTTTATGATTAAAGTTATTATGATGTGTGGAATATGCGGTTCCGGGAAAACAACTTATGCAAAGCAGAAAGAAAAAGAAGGTTATGTTCGCTTGTCCATTGATGAGGAAATGTGGAAAACTTACGGGAGAAAGGGGATTGATTATCCAAACGAACAGTATGAGAAACTTTCAGAAATAGTGGAAATGGTACTCCAGAAGGAACTCCTGTCTCTCATTCAACAAGGAAAACATGTAGTCCTTGATTTCAGCTTTTGGAATAAGGCAAACAGAACGTATTATAAAAGGCTTATAGAAAAAGCTGGCGGTACACCAGAACTTGTTTATATGAAGGCTAGTAAAGGAACCTTACAAAAAAGATTGTATAAAAGGAATCAGTCTTTGAATGCTAATTCTCCATTCATAATAACAAATGAGATACTAGAGCATCATTATAACGATTTTCAAGAACCATGTGGCGAAGGAGAAAAAGTAATTTTACAGGAAGAAGATTGTGTTGGGGCAGCCATTGATAGCCCCGACCACCTTTGGTGGTAGGCAATACGAGGGGGGAACCGCAAGGAATGTTGCTACCCCGTACTGTTATTCCGAGAGGGGGAATTTCCGTTACCGAAGATGAAGACTACAAATGTATATCCAGTACAATTAAAGTAATGGCTTGCAGGATACGGAACAGTTATCAATTTATTGAAGAAAGATCCATTTGGAAAAAGAAGGATTGATACGGTTCGGATTTCGGATGCAAAATGTTGGCTGATACATCTTCAGCAGATAGAAAAGAAAAGCTATAGTTCCATACATTCAATCCGAGGAGTTCTTTGTCCGGCATTTCAGTTGGCGGTGGATGATGACCTGGTCAGGAAAAATCCATTTCAGTTTCAGCTAATGGAAGTGGTCGTGAATGACAGTGTGACAAGAGAGGCAATCAGCAGAGCAGAGGAACGTAAGTTTCTACGATTTGTGAAGGAAGATCCTCATTTTTGCAGGTATTATGAGGGAATCTACATTTTATTTAAAACCGGTCTTCGCATCTCGGAATTTTGTGGTTTAACGATTTCTGATATTGATTTCAGGGAGCATACAATCAACATCGATCATCAATTGCAGAAGAAATCAAAAATCGGATATTATATTCAAGAGACTAAAACAACCAGTGGAACGAGAAAGATACCTATGACTGCGGATGTAGAGGAATGCTTTCGGAAAATAATAGAAAAACGAAACCCGCCCAAAGCAGAACCTATGGTAGATGGAAAAAGTGGATTCTTATACTTTGATAAAAATGAAAGTATCTGTTATTCCCTGCATTGGGAGCATTATTTTCAACACATCATTCAGAAGTATAATAATACTTATAAAGTACAGATGCCTGTCATTACACCGCATGTATGTCAGCACACCTATTGCTCAAACATGGCAAAATCCGGAATGAATCCAAAAGCATTGCAATATTTGAGGGGCCACTCAGACATCAGCGTAACGCTGAATACATATACGCATGTAAATCTTGAGGATGCCAGGGAAGAAGTTGCCCGGATTCGGGTTGTGTAATTACGATTTTTAATTGAAAATAGCAAGGTGTAAAATGGAAAAACATACACCTTATTTTACACCTTTTGCGGACAATATTATGCGAAAATAAACAAAGTTATGCCAGAAAGCAAAAATTTACAAAGGCTCACAAAGCCCGAAATACCAAGAAAAACTAAGAAATGTGAGGTTATGCAACAATGATAAAAGTGCTCTTTATCTGCTACGGCAACGTTTAAAGTATGGCGAGAAAGACTTGATTTTGTAGGATTTTCTAGATAGAAACAAATAATTTACACCTTATTTATACCTTTGGAA